>NZ_JBEZBN010000091.1:0-17130 GCF_040647115.1 Streptomyces sp. NPDC044571 | reverse complement strand
GCCGCGGTCCAGAGCCTTCCACAGGTCCTCGGGCCGGTCGGGGTCGATCCGGGCGGGCGTACGGGCCCGGGTGCTGCCGTCAGCCCCCGTACGCCCCGCTCGCCGTGAGCCGCAGCGCCGTGTCGATCAGGGGGACGTGGCTGAAGGCCTGCGGGAAGTTGCCGACCTGCCGCTGCAGGCGCGGGTCCCACTCCTCCGCCAGCAGCCCCAGATCGTTGCGCAGCGCCAGCAGCCGCTCGAAGAGGTGGCGGGCCTCGTCGACCCGGCCGATCATCGCCAGGTCGTCGGCCATCCAGAACGAGCAGGCGAGGAACGCCCCCTCGTCGCCCTCCAGACCGTCCACCCCGGCCTCCGTGCCGGCCGTCGGATAGCGCAGGATGAAGCCGTCGGGCGTGGACAGCTCGCGCTGGATGGCCTCGATCGTGCCGATGACCCGCTTGTCGTCCGGCGGCAGGAAGCCCATCTGCGGGATCAGCAGCAGGGAGGCGTCCAGCTCCTGGGAGCCGTAGGACTGGGTGAAGGTGTTGCGTTCCTTGTCGTAGCCCTTCTCGCACACGTCCTGGTGGATCTCGTCGCGCAGCTCGCGCCAGCGGTCCAGCGGGCCGTCCGCGTCCCCGCTCTCGATCAGCTTGATCGTGCGGTCGACGGCCACCCAGGCCATCACCTTCGAGTGCACGAAGTGGCGGCGCGGGCCGCGCACCTCCCAGATGCCCTCGTCCGGCTGGTCCCAGTGCTGCTCCAGGTAGCGGATCAGCTTGAGCTGGAGCAGCGAGGCGTAGTCGTTGCGGGCCAGACCCGTCATGTGTCCCAGGTGCAGGGCTTCGGTGACCTCGCCGTAGACGTCCAGCTGGAGCTGGTGGGCGGCTCCGTTGCCGACCCGGACGGGGCGCGAGTTCTCGTACCCCGGCAGCCAGTCCAGCTCGGTCTCGCCGAGTTCCCGCTCGCCCGCGATCCCGTACATGATCTGCAGGTTCTCCGGGTCGCCGGCCACCGCGCGCAGCAGCCACTCGCGCCAGGCCTGGGCCTCCTCGCGGTAGCCGGTGCGCAGCAGCGAGGAGAGGGTGATGGCCGCGTCGCGCAGCCAGGTGTAGCGGTAGTCCCAGTTCCGGACGCCGCCGATCTCCTCCGGTAGGGAGGTGGTCGGGGCGGCGACGATCCCGCCGGTGGGGCCGTAGGTGAGCGCCTTGAGCGTGATCAGGGAGCGGATCACCGCTTCCCGGTACGGGCCGTGGTACGTGCAGTGGTCGACCCATTCGCGCCAGAACCCGGAGGTGGCGGCGAGGGCCGCCTTGGCGTCGGGAGCCTCCGGCGTGCCCTTGTGCGAGGGCTGCCAGCTGATGCAGAAGGCCACCCGGTCACCCGGCCCGACGGTGAAGTCGGAGTACGTGGTCAGGTCCTTGCCGTAGGTCTGCGCATCGGTGTCGAGCCAGACCGAGTCGGGGCCGGCGACGGCGACGGTGCGCCCGTCCACCTTGTGAACCCAGGGCACGACCCGCCCGTAGCTGAACCGCATCCGCAGGGCCGAGTGCATCCGTACGCGTCCGCTGACGCCTTCCACGATGCGGATCAGCTGCGGGGCGTGGTCCTCGCGGGGCGGCATGAAGTCGATCACCCGGACCGTGCCGCGCGGGGTGTCCCACTCGGACTCCAGGATCAGCGAGTCGCCCTGGTAGCGGCGGCGGGAGGCGTTCGGCGCCTCAGTCCCCTCGGGGAAGGCCGGGCCGATCCGCCAGAATCCGTGATCCTCGGTGCCGAGCAGGCCCGCGAAGATGGCATGCGAGTCGAAACGGGGCAGACACAGCCAGTCCACCGACCCGTCCCGGCAGACCAGTGCGGCGGTCTGCGTATCGCCGATCAGTGCGTAATCCTCGATGCGCCCGGACACGTTGCATCTCCAGTCGAACAGCGGCCGCCCCGAGGGGCGCTTCCCTTGCGCGGTCTTCCGTGGTGGTTCGGTTCCCCGCACTGAGCTCATGATTCCGGATGCGGCCGGGTTACGACGACTGCCGGTCTGCTCGGCGGCGATGTGAAGCAATATCCGAGCAGGATATGACGGCACCCTAGTGATCTCCTTGAGGCCCAGGACAGTGAGTCTGGGCCAAACGGGTGACCGGTGGCAATGCCGGAGTGAGTGCTGGCCGGGCGGGCGGTGGCGCGCCGTCGCGGTGCCGTCGCACCGCGTTGCCGGAGGCGGACCGCCCCGGGCGCTGATAGGCTGGTACCCCGTGGACCGGTGGTCTGCCTGTGCGAATCAGGAGCCCCGAAACCGCAGCTTCGGCGCCCCCTGAGACCCTCCGGTTCGACGGTGGCCGGCGCCGGACGCACCTCACTTCGCGACCACGGGAGCCCCCTCTTGGCGATGCCGCCCAAATCCATGACGACCAAGCACATCTTCGTCACCGGGGGTGTCGCTTCCTCCCTCGGCAAGGGCCTGACGGCCTCCAGCCTGGGTGCGCTGCTCAAGGCGCGCGGCCTGCGGGTCACGATGCAGAAGCTCGACCCGTACCTGAACGTCGACCCGGGCACCATGAACCCGTTCCAGCACGGTGAGGTGTTCGTCACCAACGACGGCGCCGAGACCGACCTGGACATCGGCCACTACGAGCGCTTCCTCGACGTCGACCTCGACGGCTCGGCCAACGTCACCACCGGCCAGGTCTACTCGACGGTCATCGCCAAGGAGCGGCGCGGCGAGTACCTCGGCGACACCGTGCAGGTCATCCCGCACATCACCAACGAGATCAAGCACCGCATCCGCCGCATGGCCACCGAGGACGTCGACGTCGTCATCACCGAGGTCGGCGGCACCGTGGGCGACATCGAGTCCCTGCCCTTCCTGGAGACCGTCCGCCAGGTCCGCCACGAGGTCGGCCGCGACAACGTCTTCGTCGTGCACATCTCGCTGCTGCCCTACATCGGCCCCTCGGGCGAGCTGAAGACCAAGCCGACCCAGCACTCGGTCGCCGCCCTGCGCAACATCGGCATCCAGCCCGACGCGATCGTGCTGCGCGCCGACCGCGACGTCCCGACCTCCATCAAGCGCAAGATCTCGCTGATGTGCGACGTGGACGAGGCCGCGGTCGTCGCCGCGATCGACGCCAAGTCGATCTACGACATCCCCAAGGTGCTGCACACCGAGGGCCTGGACGCCTACGTCGTGCGCAAGCTCGACCTGCCGTTCCGCGACGTGGACTGGACGGTGTGGGAGGACCTGCTGGACCGGGTCCACAACCCCGACCACGAGGTCAAGGTCGCGCTCGTCGGCAAGTACATCGACCTGCCCGACGCCTACCTGTCGGTGACCGAGGCCCTGCGCGCCGGGGGTTTCGCCAACAAGGCCCGCGTCCAGATCAAGTGGGTCACCTCCGACGACTGCAAGACCCCCGCGGGCGCGGCGGCCCAGCTCGGTGACGTGGACGCGATCTGCGTCCCCGGCGGCTTCGGCGACCGCGGCGTCAACGGCAAGGTCGGCGCGATCACCTACGCCCGTGAGAACAAGATCCCGCTGCTCGGCCTGTGCCTGGGTCTGCAGTGCGTGGTCATCGAGGCCGCGCGCAACCTCGCGGGCATCGAGGACGCCAACTCCACCGAGTTCGACGCCTCCACCCCGCACCCGGTCATCTCGACCATGGAGGAGCAGCTGGCCTTCGTCGAGGGCGCCGGCGACCTGGGCGGAACGATGCGCCTCGGCATGTACCCCGCGAAGCTCGCCGAGGGTTCGATCGTGCGCGAGGTCTACGGGGACCAGGCGTACGTGGACGAGCGCCACCGCCACCGCTACGAGGTGAACAACGCCTACCGCGGCGAGCTGGAGAAGAAGGCGGGCATCGTCTTCTCCGGCACCTCCCCGGACAACAAGCTCGTCGAGTACGTGGAGTACCCGCGCGAGGTCCACCCCTACCTGGTCGCCACCCAGGCCCACCCGGAGCTGCGCTCGCGCCCGACGCGGCCGCACCCGCTGTTCGCGGGCCTGGTCAAGGCGGCGGTGGAGCGCCAGCAGGCCGCCAAGTGACGGCGTAACCGCATAACGTAGACAGCCGGGGCAAGGATCTTGCCCCGGCTGTCGCGTTTTTCGGAAGGGTAACGGTCATGACCATGCGCATCGCAGACACCGCCGAGTCGTGGGAGGTCATCGCCTCCCGGACCCCCTTCGAGGGCGCGAAGACGGCCGTCCGCTCGGAGCAGGTACGGATGCCGGACCGGTCGGTGGTGCGCCGCGACTACCAGGTGCACCCCGGGTCCGTGTGCGTACTGGCGCTGGACGAGGAGGGCCGGGTGCTGGTGCTGCGCCAGTACCGGCACCCCGTGCGGCACCGGCTGTGGGAGCTCCCGGCGGGGCTGCTGGACATGCCGGGGGAGAACCCGTTGCACGCGGCGCAGCGGGAGCTGTACGAGGAGGCGCACGTCAAGGCGGAGGACTGGCGGGTGCTGGCCGATTTCTTCGCGTCCCCCGGCGGCTCGGACGAGGCGATCCGGATCTTCCTCGCGCGCGGCCTGTCGGCGGCGGAGGGGGAGCGCTACGCCGCCTCGGAAGAGGAGGCGGACATGGAGCTGGCGAGGATCCCGCTGCCGGAGCTGGTCCGCGGGGTCCTCTCCGGCGAGCTCGGCAACCCGGGGCTGGTGACGGGCGTCCTGGCCCTGTCCGCGGCCCTCGCCTCCGGTTCCGGCCTGGAGGAGCTGCGGCCCTCCTCGGCGCCGTGGCCGGCACGCCCGTACGAGGCGTAGCGGGTCCGCTCGTACGAGGCGTAGCGGGTCCGCGCGTACGGGACGGGAGCGGTCCGCCGGTACGGGCGGAGCGGTCGGCCCGTACGAGACGGGAGCCGGCCGGCCGGTACGAGGGCAGCGGGCCTGCCCGCAACGGGTGCAGCCGGGCCGGGCGGGTGGGGCCGGCGGTGAGGCCCGTGGTGTGAACATCGGCTGATCCGATCGGGCGATGTACCCGCCGCGCTCCCCACAGGTCGTCGCTCTGCGTGAACTACGCTCGCAACCCGAAGGCAGGGAGAGGAGCGGATCCGTGGCGGATTTCGTCGGGCGGCGGCGTGAGCTCAAGGAGCTGCGCGAGGACATCGTGCGGACCGGGCTCGACACTCTCTCCGGCCGCAAGGCCAAGTCCCCCCGTGCGCGGGTGCTCCTCGTCGCCGGCCGCCCCGGCTCCGGCCGCACCGCCCTCGCCGAGGCCTTCGTACGCGAGGTCGCCGAGGACTACCCCGACGGGATCCACCGGGTCCGGCTGACCTCCCCCGGCGGGCAGACCGTCCCGACCGAGCGCGCCGTGCGGACCCTGCTGGAGGGCCTCGGCCAGGCCACCCCGCCGGGTGCCGCCGAGGACGAGCTCAGCTCCCACCTGCGCGCGGCCCTCGCCGACCGGCGGGCCATCCTCCTCCTCGACGACGCCGCCGACCCCTTCCAGGTCGACGCCCTGCTCCCGGACACCCCCGAGTGCCTCGTCGTCGTCACCGCCGAAGGCCCGCTGACCGGCATCCCGGACGTCCGCCCCTGCACCCTCGGCGGCCTGGAGACGCCCTCCGCCGTCAAAATGCTCGCCCAGCGCATCGGCGACACCCGGATCACCACGGACCCCTACGCCGCCGAGTCCCTCGTCGAGGAGTGCGGGGCCCAGCCCGCCGCGCTCGCCCTGGTCGGCGGGTGGCTCGCGGCGCACCCCAAGGCCTCCGTCGTCGACGTGGCCAAGCAGCTGCACGAGATGCCGCCCGCCCCCGGCGGCCCGCTCGGCCGCGCCTTCCGGCTCGTCTACGAGTCCCTGCCGCAGCCCGCCCAGCGGACCCTGCGCCTGCTGCCCCTCGCCCCCGCCGGCATCGTCGACTCGCACACCGCCTCCGCCCTCGCCGGCTGCTCCGTGGCCGCCGCGCAGTCCACCCTGGAGGACTTCGCGGGGCTCGGTCTCGTCCGGCACGCGTCCGACGGCCTCTTCCTGCTGCCGGGCTGCCTCGTGCCGCTGCTGAAGGCCCTGCTGGAGACCAGGGAGCGCGCCGGGGAGGTCCAGCTCGCACGGGCCCGGATGCTGGAGCGCACCGTACGGCTGCTGCACTCCTGCCGGGTCATGGCCGCCGCGGAGGAGGACGACGTCCGCGAGAAGCTGGAGGGTTTCCCGCGGGCACTGCGCTTCCCCGACCGGCGGGCCGCCGCGACCTGGCTGGAGACCCGGCTGCCCGCGCTGTCCGCGGCCGCCTCCGTGGCCGTGGCCGACGGCGGGCTGGACACCCTCGCCCGCCGCCTGGTCGCAGCCCTCGTACGGGCGCTGGCCGAGCACCGCGGCACCGCCGAGGCCGCCCCCGAGCTGTACGGGCTGCACCGCCTGGTCCTCGACGTGGCCGAGCGCCGCGACCTGCACCGGGAGAAGGCGGCGGCCCTGCTGAACCTGGCCGACCTGGACGCCGCGACCGGACGGACCGAGGAGGCGCTGGAGCGCTACCGGGCCGCGCTCGATGCGGGAAGGGCGGCAAACGACCCGTACGCGACCGGCCGCGCGATGGAATCCGTAGGCGGTGCGTACCAGGAGCTGGAGGACTGGCACCGGGCCTCCGACTGGTTCGGCCGGGCACTGGCCCAGGCGCTCTCCCGGGGAGAGCGGGCGGACGAGGCGCGGCTGTACGGACGGCTCGGCAATGTGCACACGTACGCGGGCCGGTACGGGGACGCGCTGCGCAACTGGCGGGCCGCCGCCGCGGGCTACCGGAAACTGGCCGATGTGCCGGGCCAGGCAAAGGCGTTGAGCGAGATGGCGCGTATTCAGGAGTACGCCGGCCGGCCCGAGGAATCGCTGCACACCTGCCGGGAGGCCGTCGAGCTGGCCCGCAAGGCCGGGGACCTGCGGCTCCAGGCCGCTCTGCAGGTCCGGCTGGCCGACACGCTCGACCGGCTGGGCGACCCGGCGGCCGCCAGACTGCACAGGTCCGCGGCCGACAGATTGCTGGGAGACGACCCCGCAGCCTGCGAAATCCGCAGTACTTCCGACTGAGATTATTGGTTTGCAAGGCTAGACAGCGCCTCATCCTTCATTAGACTGGCTTCACCACGTCATCTCGTGGTGCATCCCGTTGCGCGCTCTTGTGGACGGGTATGTATGAAAGTGCCCCGTAACATCCCCTGAGCCAAGGACCGTGATCGACGATGAAGGTCGGCATCCCCCGCGAGGTCAAGAACAACGAGTTCCGGGTCGCCATCACGCCCGCCGGCGTGCATGAGCTGGTCCGTAACGGCCACCAGGTCTTCATCGAGCAGAACGCCGGTGTCGGCTCCTCGATCACGGACGCCGAGTACGTCGCCGCCGGTGCCGAGATCCTCGGCACCGCCGACGAGGTCTGGGCCACCGCTGACCTGCTGCTGAAGGTCAAGGAGCCGATCGCGGAGGAGTACCACCGCCTCCGCAAGGACCAGACCCTCTTCACCTACCTGCACCTGGCGGCCTCCCGCGAGTGCACGGACGCGCTGCTGGAGTCCGGCACCACCGCCATCGCGTACGAGACGGTCGAGCTCGCGAACCGCGCGCTTCCGCTGCTCGCCCCGATGTCCGAGGTCGCGGGCCGCCTGGCCCCGCAGGTCGGCGCCTACCACCTGATGCGCTCGGCCGGCGGCCGCGGCGTGCTCCCCGGCGGCGTCCCCGGCACCCACGCCGGCGAGTGCGTGGTCATCGGCGGTGGCGTCTCCGGCTGGAACGCCGCGCAGATCGCCATCGGCATGGGCTTCCACGTGACCCTGCTCGACAAGGACATCAACAAGCTCCGCGAGGCCGACAAGATCTTCGGTACGAAGATCAAGACGATCGTCTCCAACGCCTACGAGCTGGAGAAGGCCGTCATCGAGGCCGACCTCGTCATCGGCGCGGTGCTGATCCCGGGTGCGAAGGCCCCGAAGCTGGTCACCAACGAGCTCGTCGCCAAGATGAAGCCCGGAAGTGTCCTTGTCGACATTGCGATCGACCAGGGCGGCTGCTTCGAGGACTCCCGTCCGACCACCCACGCCGAGCCGACCTTCCAGGTCCACAACTCGGTCTTCTACTGCGTCGCCAACATGCCGGGCGCGGTGCCGAACACCTCCACCTACGCGCTGACGAACGCGACCCTGCCCTACATCGTGCAGCTCGCGAACCTCGGCTGGGTCGAGGCGCTGCGCCGTGACCCCGCGCTGGCGCTCGGCCTCAACACCCATGACGGCCAGGTCGTTTACGGTCCGGTCGCCGAGGCGCACGGCCTGGCGACCCTTGAGCTGAGCACGCTGCTCGGCTGAAGCGTCAACGACTGACGTCAATCTCACGTATCCGGCCGGACCTTGCCCGCAAGGTCCGGCCGGACGTGTTTGCGGGATACGGACGGGCGCCTCAACTCGCCTCGAACGTAACCCTTTAACCCTTTCGCGCACCCGCGAAACTTCACAGTGACAGCCCGGACGCCCTTGACAGAGAGGTGTTCGGTTGCCGACACATCGTTGCCGGTCCGGCGGATTGTGTTGCCGCTGAGTGGTGACACGCCATAGAGTCGCCAATCGTCGGCATGGTGCCACGCTGACCTATCGATAAGTGTCCTGGTCACGTCCGAGGAGGTAAGACGACTTGTGAATGAGTCGACATTTGCTCCTGGGGGTGGTCGAGCAGGGACGCCAGACCGGGGCCAAGGACCCGCCGGGCGCGAGGCTGTCGGCTCCGTCGCAGTCCGCACCTTCGCAAACCATCAGCACATGACGACGCCCCAAAAGAGCATGGACGGCCTAGACGTGAACTCCAGGGCCGGCGACCTGAGCGGCGACACGCCCACTGGTTTCGCCGACTACGACCAGGTGCCCGAGGGGCACTTCTACGACCCCGACGCGGAATACGAGCCCGACCCCGAGTACGCGGCCACCCTCGCTCCCGACGCTGCCCGCCAGCGCCGCGAGCGGATCGGCCCGACCGGACGGCCGCTGCCGTACTTCCCGATCCCGGGTCCGCTGACCGACCACGGTCCGGCGAAGATCATTGCGATGTGCAACCAGAAGGGCGGCGTGGGCAAGACCACGTCGACCATCAACCTGGGTGCCGCACTCGCCGAGTACGGGCGCCGGGTGCTGCTCGTCGACTTCGACCCGCAGGGCGCCCTGTCCGTGGGCCTCGGCGTGAACCCGATGGAACTCGACCTGACGGTCTACAACCTGCTCATGGAGCGGGGCATGTCGGCCGACGAGGTGCTGCTGAAGACGGCGGTCCCCAACATGGACCTGCTGCCGAGCAACATCGACCTGTCGGCTGCGGAAGTGCAGTTGGTCAGCGAGGTCGCGCGCGAGTCGACGCTGCAGCGGGCGCTGAAGCCGCTGATGAACGACTACGACTACATCGTGATCGACTGTCAGCCCTCGCTCGGTCTGCTGACCGTGAACGCCCTGACGGCGGCTCACAAGGTCATCGTCCCGCTGGAGTGCGAGTTCTTCGCGCTGCGCGGCGTGGCGCTGCTGACCGAGACCATCGAGAAGGTGCAGGAGCGGCTCAACCCCGAGCTGGAGCTCGACGGCATCCTCGCCACGATGTACGACTCCCGTACGGTGCACAGCCGCGAGGTGCTGGCGCGCGTCGTCGAGGCCTTCGACGACCACGTCTACCACACGGTCATCGGCCGTACGGTGCGCTTCCCGGAGACCACGGTCGCCGGCGAGCCCATCACCACGTACGCCTCCAACTCCGTCGGGGCCGCCGCCTATCGCCAGCTGGCCAGGGAGGTGCTCGCCCGGTGTCACGCCGAGTGAGTCTGCCCGGAGCCGACGAACTGTTCCGTACGACCGGGGGGACGGCGCTCCAGGCCTCCTCGCCGCGGCGGGGTGCCGAGGAGTCCCTGACCCCGGCCCCGCCGGAACACGCCGCGGCGCAGGCGGAGGGCACGGCGGGGTCCGCGGTGGGTCCGCAGCGGCGGCCGCAGGAAGGTTCTGCCACGCCGAAGAACCAGGGGCGCGGAGCGAACCGCCGCCCCAGCGGGCGGGAACGGCACGACGAGAAGATCACGGTCTACGTCTCCGCCGAGGAGCTCATGGACCTGGAGCACGCCCGGCTGGTGCTGCGCGGGGAGCACGGCCTGGCCGTCGACCGCGGACGCATCGTCCGCGAGGCGGTGGCGGTGGTCCTGGCGGACCTCGAATCCCGCGGGGACGCCAGCATCCTGGTCCGCCGCCTCCGCGGCCGCTGACCGACCCCGCGGGGCCCCTGCCCCCGGCCGCGGGCCCTGGTAGGGCCGGGTTCCGGTTCGTGGGGGTGCACCGGCGGTCCGTGCGGTGCGGGGGGTCCCGGGCGTGGCAGCCTTGGAGGTGGCCCGTCCGCAACCTCCTCCGTACCACCCTGGACTTCCATGCCCCTTCCCGCCGAACCCGGCCGCCCCACCCGCCGGAGCCTGGGGCGCGGCCCCGGTGTTCCCGCCCCGCCCGAAGCCGGGACCGGCCGGGAAGGGGCCGTGGCGGACCGGGAAGAGCCCGCACCGGCCGTGCAGGAGCCCCGGGAGCAGCCCCCCGGGGCGGATGCCGTCCTGCCGGGCGCGCCGGAGGCCGTACCGGCCCCGGCGGCCCCGGATGCCGTACCGGCGACGGAGGCCACGGAGGCCACGGAAGCCACCGAGGTCCCGGAGCCCCCGCAGCGTCCGGAGGCCGCGCAGGCGGAGCGTGCGGCCGCCGGGCCGGGCGACGGGCGGTTCACCTTGCGGCTGGCCAACTTCGAAGGCCCCTTCGACCTCCTGCTCCAGCTGATCTCCCGGCACAAGCTCGACGTCACCGAGGTGGCCCTCTCCCAGGTGACCGACGAGTTCATGGCGTACATCCGCGGCATGGGTCCCGACTGGGACCTCGACCAGACCACCGAGTTCCTCGTGGTCGCGGCCACCCTCCTCGACCTGAAGGCCGCCCGGCTGCTCCCCGCCGCCGAGGTCGAGGACGAGGCCGACCTCGCCCTCCTGGAGGCGCGGGACCTGCTGTTCGCGCGGCTGCTCCAGTACCGGGCGTACAAGCAGATCGCGGAGATCTTCGAGGACCGCGCCCAGAGCGAGGGAAAGCGCTACCCGCGCACCGTGGGCCTGGAGCCCCACCACGCGGAGCTGCTCCCCGAGGTCGTCATCAGCATCGGCGCCGAGGGCTTCGCCCGGCTGGCCGTCAAGGCCATGCAGCCCAGGGCCGCACCGCAGGTCTACGTGGACCACATCCACGCACCGCTGGTCAGCGTGCGCGAGCAGGCGGCCCTGGTGGTCACCCTGCTCAAGGCGCGCGGCTCGGCGACCTTCCAGGAGCTCACCGAGGACGCCGCGGACACCCTCACCGTCGTGGCGCGCTTCCTGGCCCTTCTGGAGCTCTACCGGGAGAAGGCGGTGGTCCTCGACCAGGAGGACGCGCTGCACACGCTCACCGTCCGCTGGAGCGGCGGGGACGGCGACGGCATGCCGACCGTGACCGACGAGTTCGACCAGATCGTGGAGGCCGAGGAATGACCGAGGAGGCCCAGGCCGGTGGTGGCGTCCCGGCGGCGTCCGTACCGGCGGTGGCGCTGAAGCCCGCCCTGGAGGCCGTCCTCATGGTCGTGGACGAGCCCGCGACCGAGGCGCACCTCGCCAAGGTGCTCGACCGCACCCCCCGCGAGGTCGCGGACGCCCTGCGCGAGCTCGCCGACGAGTACACCGTCCAGGGCCGCGGTTTCGAGCTGCGGCTCGTCGCGGGCGGGTGGCGCTTCTACACGCGCGCGGAGTACTCGGCTGCCGTCGAGGCCTTCGTCCTGGACGGGCAGCAGGCCCGGCTCACCCAGGCCGCGCTGGAGACCCTGGCGGTGGTCGCGTACCGCCAGCCCGTGAGCCGTTCGCGGGTCTCCGCGGTGCGCGGAGTGAACTGCGACGGGGTCATGCGCACCCTGCTCCAGCGGGGTCTGGTGGCCGAGGCGGGCACGGAACCCGAAACAGGTGCGATCCTGTACAGGACGACGAACTACTTTCTGGAGCGGATGGGCCTGCGCGGCCTGGACGAGCTCCCGGAGCTCGCGCCCTTCCTCCCCGAGGCGGACGCGATCGAAGCCGAGACGCAAGAGGGTGTTCCGTCGTTCGATCCGGACGCACCGGACACCGATGAAGACGACAAGACGACGGAACTTTGATGCGAAGCAGCGGTAACGGCAACGGCGGCGGCAACAGGAACAGCGGCGGCGGTGGTGGCGGACGCGGGAACTCCCGCGGCGCCGGCTCCGGCGGCGGTGGCTACCGCGGCGGAAGCTCCGGCAGCGGCGGTGGCAGCGGCAGCGGCGGTGGCTACCGCGGCGGCGGCTCGGGCGCGGGCGGCTCCCGCGACCGTGACCGCGACCAGGCGCCCCAGCGTCCGCGCAATCCCCGCCCCGAGGAGCGGCGCTACGACGTGGGCCCCGAGGGCGAGCGGTCCGGCCGCAGCGGCCCCAAGGCGGGCGGCGGCGGTGCCCGCGGCGCCTCCGACGGCGGCCGGGGCGGTTCGGGCGGCGCCCGCGGCGCGGCTGCGCGCGGTGGCGCCAAGGGCGGCCCCAAGACCTCCCGCACGCCGGGCGTCGGCGGGGCCGGCGGCCCGCGCCGCGGTCCCGGCAGCCGCAGCGGCCAGTCGCGCCCCCGCGAGCTGGACGCGCGGATCGAGGAGCGGGTGCGCGAGCGGTACGCGGACAAGCCCGTGATCAAGACCCCGAAGACCTTCCCCGGGGCCGAGCAGGAAGGCGAGCGCCTGCAGAAGGTGCTCGCCCGCGCCGGCATGGGCTCGCGCCGCGCGTGCGAGGAGCTCATCGAGCAGGCGCGCGTCGAGGTCAACGGCGAGATCGTGCTGGAGCAGGGCAAGCGCGTCCAGCCGAAGGACGAGATCAAGGTGGACGGCCTGACCGTCGCCACCCAGTCGTACCTGTTCTTCGCGCTGAACAAGCCCGCCGGCGTCGTCTCCACCATGGAGGACCCGGACGGCCGCCAGTGCCTCGGTGACTACGTCACCAACCGCGAGACCCGTCTCTTCCACGTCGGCCGGCTCGACACGGAGACCGAGGGCATCATCCTGCTCACCAACCACGGCGAGCTGGCCCACCGCCTCACGCACCCGAAGTACGGCGTGAAGAAGACGTACGTCGCGGCGATCACCGGCCCGCTGCCCCGGGAGATCGGCAAGCGCCTCAAGGACGGCATCGAGCTGGAGGACGGCTACGCGCGCGCCGACCACTTCCGGGTGATCGACCAGGTCGGCAAGAACTACCTGGTCGAGGTGACCCTCCACGAGGGCCGCAAGCACATCGTCCGCCGCATGCTGGCGGAGGCCGGCTTCCCGGTCGAGAAGCTCGTGCGGACCTCCTTCGGGCCGATCGAGCTGGGCGACCAGAAGTCCGGCTGGCTGCGCCGCCTGACCAACACCGAGGTCGGCATGCTCATGCGCGAGGTCGGTCTGTAACCCCCACGTCCTCCGTCCCCCTCTCTGCTCGGGGGACCCGAGCCCGCAGTGCCCGTGTGGCACTGCGGGCTTTTTGCTTGCCCGCCACCCCGCCCTCTGTTTATAGTCAGCATGACTATTAAAAGGAACGAGGGGGGCCGGCCGTCATGAGCTGGACCGAAATCCTGGGGTTCGCCACCGGCGCCCTGTGCGTCTGGCTCGTCGCCCGGCAGCACGTCGCCAACTGGCCGATCGGCATCGCCAACAACATCTTCTTCATCGTGCTGTTCGCGCAGTCCGGCCTGTACGCCGACGCCGGACTGCAGTTCGTCTTCATCGCCCTCGCCGCGTACGGCTGGTGGTCCTGGACCCACGGGGGTGGACCAGGAACCGCCGAAGCCCTGCCGGTGCGGCGCACCACGCGCACCGAATGGGCCTGGCTGGCCGCGGCGGGGGCGGTGGGGGTGCTCGGGCTCACGCTCCTGCTGAGCCGGTGCACCGACTCCACCGTCCCCTTCTGGGACGCGCTGACCACCGGGCTCTCGCTGATGGCCACCTACGGCCAGTGCCGCAAGCTCGTCGAATCCTGGTGGCTGTGGATCGCCGCCGACCTGGTCTACATCCCGCTCTACGCCTACAAGGGCCTGTACCTGACCTCCGGGCTGTACGTCGGCTTCCTCGCGCTCTGCGTGGTCGGCCTGCTCGGCTGGCGGCGTACCCTGCCGACGCGCGGCGCCCGTACGGCCGCTGCCGCGGAGGCCACGGCATGAGGCGCTTCGGCCACGGGCTGGTGCTCGGCAAGTTCTACCCACCGCACGCCGGCCACCACCATCTGGTGCGCACCGCCCAGGAGCGGTGCGAGCGGCTGACCGTGCTGGTCTGCGCGGCCTCGGTGGAGTCGGTGCCGCTCGCCGACCGGGTCGCCTGGATGCGGGAGGCCCACCCGGAGGCCGAGGTCGTCGGCGCGGTGGACGACATCCCGGTCGACCTGCACGACCCGGCGGTCTGGGAGGCCCACATGGCGGTGTTCCGCGGCGCGGTGACGGGCCGTGTGGACGCCGTCTTCACCTCGGAGGCGTACGGGACCGAGCTCGCGCGGCGGTTCGGCGCCGAGGAGGTCCGCGTGGACCCGGAGCGGACCCGCGTCCCCGTCTCCGGTACGGCGGTACGGGCGGACCCGGTCGGGAACTGGGAGTTCCTGGGGCCGGGTGTACGGGCGGCCCTGACCCGGCGGATCGTCGTACTCGGCGCCGAGTCGACCGGTACGACCACCCTGTCGCGGGCACTGGCGGCGCACTACCGGGCGCGCGGCGGGGTGTGGGCCCGGACGGGCTGGGTCGCCGAGTACGGGCGCACGTACAGCGAGGAGAAGCTGGCGGCCGCGCGGGCGGCGGACCCGGCGGCGACCTGGGAGGACGTGTCCTTCACGTCGGAGGAGTTCCCGGTGATCGCGCGGCGCCAGGACGCGGAGGAGGAGCGGGTGGCGCGGTCGGGTTCGCCGGTGCTGATCTGCGACACCGACTCCTTCGCGACCGGGATCTGGCACGAGCGGTACATGGGAGGGCGCAGCGAGGAGGTCGAGAAGATCGCCGCGCTGAGCCACAGGGACCTGTACCTCCTCACGGACCACGTGGACGTGCCGTTCGAGGACGACGGGCTGCGCGACGGACCGCAGCTGAGACCTTGGATGACGGACCGCTTCCGCGAGGAACTCGACCGGACCGGGAGACGTTTCCTCCTCGTGCGCGGGGATCGGGAGGCCCGGCTGAAGACGGCGGTCGCGGCGGTGGACGAACTGCTCGGCCGAGGTTGGCACTTCACGGACCCCCTGCCGGAGAACCGGTGAAGGGCTACGACCGGTCCGCGTTCGAGCCCTTCGCGGTGACGGTCGACCTGGCGGTGTTCACCGTACGAGCCGGGGCGCTGCACGTGCTGCTGATCCGGCGCGGCCAGGAGCCGTACGCGGGAGCGTGGGCGCTGCCCGGCGGCTTCCTGCTCCCCAGGGAGTCCGCGGAGACGGCGGCCCGTCGGGAACTGGCCGAGGAGACCGGCCTGTCGGAGGCGGTCGTCGCCGCGCTCCACCTGGAGCAGCTGCGCACCTACAGCGATCCGGACCGCGACCCGCGGATGCGGGTGGTCTCGGTCGCCTTCACGGCCCTGGTCCCGGACATGCCGGAGCCGGCGGCGCAGGGCGGCGGGGACGCGGACCGTGCGCGGTGGGTGCCGGTGGGGGAGACCGGGCCGCTGGCGTTCGACCATGCGGCGATCCTGGCGGACGCCCGTTCCCGGGTGGGCTCGAAGCTGGAGTACACCTGCCTGGCCACGGCGTTCTGCCCGCCCGAATTCACCCTCGGCGAGCTCCAGTCGGTCTACGAGACCGTCTGGGACACCGCCCTGGACCGCCCCAACTTCCGCCGCAAGGTGCTGGCCACCCCGGGCTTCGTCGAAGCCGCGCCCGGAGCCGCCCGCCTGACCGGCGGCCGCGGCAAACCGGCCGCCCTCTACCGGGCGGGCCCGGCGACCGCCCTGCACCCCCCGCTGCTGCGCCCCACGGAAGGACAAGCGAAATGACTGCGAAGAAGCGGGCGGCGACGGGAGCCCTCCTCGGCCTCGCCCTCGGCGACGCCCTGGGCTTCCCGACGGAGTTCAACGACGTCCCGTCGATCCTGGCGAAGACCGGGCCGTGGCGGTCCATGCCGCTGCCGCGCCCGGCGATCGTCACGGACGACACCCAGATGACCCTGGCCCTGGCCCGCGGGATACGAACGGCGACGGCCGGCGGGCGCGTCGACCCCACGGGGCTGGCGGGCCCGGTCCGGGAGGAGTTCGTCGCCTGGTACCACTCCCCGGAGAACAACCGCGCTCCCGGCAACACCTGCCTCACGGCATGCCGGCTGCTGGACGACCCGGCCCGGGACTGGCGGGACGCCGGCCAGACCGGCTCGAAGGGCTGCGGGGCGAACATGCGGGTGGTGCCGGTGGGGCTGGTCCCCGACTGGACGGAGGAGGAGCGGGCCGGCGCCGCCCAGCTCCAGTCGGCCCTGACCCACGGCCACCCGACGGCCCTGGCGGCCTCGGACCTCACGGCCCGGGCGGTGTTCCTCCTGGCCCAGGGCACGGAGGTGACCGGCCTGGTCGGCCGGCTCCGCTCGTACGCCCTGGACAACCGCACGCGCTACCACGAGCGCTGGCTGGGCGACCTCTGGATGCGCACGGCCTCGGACGCGACCCCGGAGTCCTTCATCGCCCGCGGTTGGGACGACTGCCTGTCGGCCCTGGACCGCCTGACGGCGGCCCTGCGGGCCCCCTCCCCGGAGACGGACCCGTGCCTGACGACGGGCGACGGCTGGATCGCGGAGGAGGCCCTCGCCACGGCCCTCCAGTGCTTCCTCCTCTTCCCGGAGGACCCCCTGACGGCCCTGCGCCGCGCGGCCTGCACGAAGGGCGACTCGGACTCGATCGCCTGCCTGACGGGCGCCTTCGCCGGCGCCCACCTCGGCGGTGCCGTCTGGCCCCGCGACTGGGAGGCCCGCATCGAATACCGCGAGGACCTCCTCGCTTTCGCCACCCTCTGGGAGGCGTGACCCCGCGAAAGGGCCGCAACGCCGTTTGCAACCACACTCGTCTGCCTGCCGATGTTTACTCGAATAGCGCAGAAGCCCCGCCAAGAAAATTTTTTTGGGGGGGGTGTGGGGGTTGGGGGTTGGTGGGTGTGTGGTGGGTTGGGCCCTATCAACGTGTTTAAAGGTGCGATGATTGATT
>NZ_JBEZBN010000090.1:0-17410 GCF_040647115.1 Streptomyces sp. NPDC044571 | reverse complement strand
TTCGTACTCACCCTCAGTAACACTTACTGGGGCTTTCCTCCGGGCTTTCGTTCTTGCGTTTCCGACTCTATCAGAGTCCGTCCCGCTCGCTTTCCAGGTTCTTCGCTTTCGCGTTTTCCCTTTCCGGCGATTCCAACCTTACCAGATCATTTCCGTGCCGTTTCCGGCTTGGATTTGAATTCGGAGGCCGTTGGAGGGCCTTTCCCTTTCGGGCGGATCAGACTTTATCAGGTGATCTGAGTCGTGATGACCACCCGCCTCGCGGGACGCGTCCGGGCACACGGATGTGCACGGGCGTCGTACGAGGTGGAGCCGTAAACGTACTGGAGCGGGGCCCCGGATGCAAATCCGGTTGCCCCGCTCCGGTGACGGCGCTACGGCGAGGGTCAGACCTCGACGACGACCGGGAGGATCATCGGGCGGCGGCGGTAGCCGTCCGAGACCCACTTGCCCATCGTGCGGCGGATGAGCTGCTGGATCTGGTGCGGCTCGGCGACGCCGTCGGCCGCGGCGCGGGCGA
Organism: Streptomyces sp. NPDC044571; assembly: GCF_040647115.1. Classification (NCBI taxonomy): domain Bacteria; kingdom Bacillati; phylum Actinomycetota; class Actinomycetes; order Kitasatosporales; family Streptomycetaceae; genus Streptomyces; species Streptomyces sp. NPDC044571. The sequence continues at coordinate 16,890 of NZ_JBEZBN010000090.1, read as the reverse complement.
TGGCCTCCTCGATCTTGGGCACGACCGCCGTGAAGGCCGAGTCCTCGATGCCGGAGCCGCGGGCCTGGATGTTCGGGCCGCTCACGATCTTGCCCGTGGTGCTGTCCACCACGACGAACACCGAGACGATGCCCTCGTCGCCGAGGATCCGGCGGTCCTTCAGGTGGACCTCGGTGACATCGCCGACCGACAGGCCGTCCACGTACACGTAGCCGGCCTGGACCTTGCCGGAGATCCGGGCCTTGCCGTCGACGAGGTCGACGACCACGCCGTCCTCGGCGATGACGATGCGGTCCTTCGGGACACCCGTCATGGCGCCGAGCTCGGCGTTGGCCCGCAGGTGGCGCCATTCGCCGTGGACCGGCATCAGGTTCCGCGGTTTGCAGATGTTGTAGAAGTACAGCAGCTCGCCCGCGGACGCGTGGCCGGAGACGTGCACCTTCGCGTTGCCCTTGTGGACGACGTTGGCGCCCCACCGGGTCAGGCCGTTGATCACGCGGTAGACCGCGTTCTCGTTGCCCGGGATCAGCGACGACGCAAGGATCACGGTGTCACCGGGGACGATCCGGATCTGGTGGTCGCGGTTGGCCATCCGGGACAGGGCCGCCATCGGCTCGCCCTGGGAACCCGTACAGACCAGCACGACCTCGTCGTCCGGCAGGTCGTCGAGGGTCTTCACGTCGACGACGAGGCCGGCCGGGACCCGCAGGTAGCCCAGGTCGCGGGCGATGCCCATGTTGCGGACCATCGAGCGGCCGACGAAGGCGACGCGTCGGCCGTACTCGTGCGCGGCGTCGAGGACCTGCTGGATGCGGTGGACGTGGCTGGCGAAGCTCGCCACGATGATCCGCTTCTGGGCACCCGCGAAGACACCGCGGATGACGTTCGAGATGTCGCGCTCCGGCGGGACGAAGCCCGGGACCTCGGCGTTCGTCGAGTCCGAAAGGAGGAGGTCGATGCCCTCCTCGCTCAGACGCGCGAAGGCGTGCAGGTCGGTGAGGCGGTTGTCCATCGGGAGCTGGTCCATCTTGAAGTCGCCGGTGGCGACGACCAGGCCCGCGGGGGTGCGGATGGCGACGGCCAGCGCGTCCGGGATGGAGTGGTTGACTGCGATGAACTCGCAGTCGAAGATCCCGAGGTTCTCCCGGTCGCCCTCCTTCACCTCAAGGGTGTAGGGGCGGATCCGGTGTTCCTGGAGCTTCGCCTCGATGAGGGCCAGCGTCAGCTTGGAGCCGACAAGCGGGATGTCCGGCTTCTCGCGCAGGAGGAAGGGGACGGCGCCGATGTGGTCCTCGTGACCGTGGGTGAGGACGATGCCCTCGATGTCGTCGAGCCGGTCCCGGATGGACGTGAAGTCCGGCAGGATCAGGTCGATGCCCGGCTGCTCCTCCTCGGGGAAGAGGACGCCGCAGTCGACGATCAGCAGCCGGCCGTCGAACTCGAAGACGGTCATGTTGCGGCCGATCTCGCCGAGACCACCCAGGGGGGTGACACGGAGGCCGCCCTTCGGGAGCTTCGGCGGCGGACCGAGTTCAGGATGCGGATGGCTCAAAAGTCTCTCCTCACCAAACACGCCACGTACCTCGTAGGCACGTGGCGTGCATGCATTCGTGCACTTTCATGTGTCTTTTCGTGGGGTACTGCTTATTCAGTTGTGAAGTCTGGTGTCAGAGCTGTACCCCGCCGGCGGCAAGATCGATCTTGAGCTGGGCCGTCTCTTCGGCGGTCAGCTCGACCAGCGGGAGCCGCAGCGGGCCCGCGGGCAGCCCCTGGAGGTTCAGGGCGCCCTTCGTGGTGATCACGCCCTGGGTGCGGAACATCCCGGTGAAGACGGGGAGCAGCTTCTGGTGGATCTCCGTGGCCTTCTGGACGTCGCCGGCCAGGTGCGCTTCGAGCATCGCGCGGAGCTCCGGGCTGACCACGTGGCCCACGACGGAGACGAAGCCGACCGCGCCGACCGACAGCAACGGCAGGTTCAGCATGTCGTCACCCGAGTACCAGGCCAGGCCGCTCTGGGCGATGGCCCAGCTCGCGCGGCCGAGGTCGCCCTTGGCGTCCTTGTTGGCCACGATACGGGGGTGCTCGGCCAGCCGGACGAGGGTCTCGGTGTTGATCGGGACACCGCTGCGGCCGGGGATGTCGTACAGCATGACCGGGAGCCCGGTGGCATCCGCGATGGCCGTGAAGTGCCGGTAGAGGCCTTCCTGCGGCGGCTTGCTGTAGTACGGGGTCACCGCGAGGAGGCCGTGGGCGCCGGTGCGCTCGGCCTGGCGGGCGAGCTCCAGGGTGTGGCGGGTGTCGTTGGTGCCGATGCCGGCGACGACGTGGGCACGGTCTCCGACCGCTTCGAGGACGGCTCGTACGAGGTCGTTTTTCTCCGCGTCGGTGGTGGTCGGGGACTCGCCGGTGGTCCCGTTGATGATCAGGCCGTCGTTGCCTGCGTCCACCAGGTGGACGGCGAGCTGCTGCGCGCCGTCGAGGTCGAGTGCGCCATCAGCCGTGAAGGGCGTGATCATGGCGGTGAGGACCCGCCCGAAGGGGGTCTGCGGAGTCGAGATCGGAGCCATGGGTAACACGCTACTCGCTGCCATGCTCGCGATGTCCCCTCGGGGGACGTCAACAGGGTGGTGCGCCTCCCGGCGGTGGGCCGGGAGGAGTGTGGAGCCCGGCACTGCCTGCTCGGGGGTTCAAGCAGTGCCGGGTCCGTTTGATCAGCCTAGATGAACTTTACGAAACGTGGCAATACGGACACTTCGGACCTGACTCGGCACATCCGTACGCACACGCCGTTCCGGGCCTTACGGGGCCACGCGCCCGTTGGCGTTGAAGGCCGCGTACGTCAGCGGCATCAGCGAGGCCCAGTGCTGCTCCATCTTCTCGCCGACCATCTCGATCTCCCGCTGCGGGAAGGACGGGACCTTGGCGAGCTCGTGCTGGGTGCGCAGACCGAGGAAGTGCATGAGCGAGCGCGCGTTGCAGGTGGCGTACATCGAGGAGAAGAGGCCGACGGGCAGGACCGAACGGGCCACCTCCCGGGCCACGCCCGCCGCCAGCATCTCCTGGTAGGCCTCGTAGGCCTGGCGGTACGAGTCCTCCATGACCCGGCCGGTCAGCTCCTGCTGCGCCGCGGTGCCCTCGACGAAGACGTACTTGCCCGGACGGCCCTCCTGGACGAGCTTGCGCTCGGCGTCCGGGACGTAGAAGACCGGCTCCAGCTCCCTGTAGCGGCCCGATTCCTCGTTGTACGACCAGCCGACGCGGTGGCGCATGAACTCGCGGAACACGAAGATCGGGGCGCTGATGAAGAAGGTCATCGAGTTGTGCTCGAAGGGGCTGCCGTGGCGGTCGCGCATCAGGTAGTTGATGAGCCCCTTGGAGCGCTCCGGGTCCTTCTGCAGCTCGTCCAGCGACTGCTCGCCCGCCGTGGAGACGCGGGCGGCCCACAGCACGTCGGAGTCGGCGGCGGAGTGCTTCACCAGCTCCACCGTCACATCACTGCGGAAGCTGGGTTTCAGGTCTGAAGCGGCGGTCTCGCTCACCGGGGGTCCTTCCGAACGTCTCACATGGGGCGCGCCCACTCTACGGCGCCCGTCAGGGCAGCTCGCGCATCGATTTCCCGATCGGAGGCACCTGGCGGGCAGTTCGCACGTCCTTGTGAGTACAGCCACTCCGATCCCGAGGAGAGTCCCCTCATGTTCAGCCGGCGCGAACCCGTCCCGTTCGCCTTTGTCGCCGAGGCCGACCGATTCCGCAGCAACGTCACCCCGCCGCCGCGCGAGTGTCTGAGCAAGACGCAGTTCGCCGCCCGTACCCTGGTCGGGCTGACCGTGGTGGCGGGGCTGGTCGGCTCCCTGCTCTTCGGCGTACCGGCGTTGCAGCCCCACCAGACGCCCGCCACGTCGCAGCAGTCGGAGGCCTCCCGGGGGCGGTAGCCTCACGGGCAGCCCAACCGAACGTGCATGTGAGTGAGGTCCCGCCGTGCCCCTGCCCTTCATGACGGCCGACAGCGCGTTCGACGCGCACGAGGACGGCGACGAGGTCCTCGCCCATGCAGACCAGGACCGCTGGCGCCGGCCCTACCGGCCCGGCCCCTGGCGGGTCGCCGGCGCCGCACTGCTGCTCCTGCTGGCCGCCTTCATGCTGCTCGCCACGATGATCATCGCGTTCGCGGGCGCCGGGGCGGTGGCGATCGTCTGCCTGGTCGCCGCGCTCAGTGTGATCGGGGCCGCGCTGCGGCTGCTGGTGGCGGGGATCTGGGTCAGCCCCAAGGGGCTGCGCCTGGTCGGCTTCCTCAGGACCCGCTCGCTCACCTGGAGCGAGGTCGCCGACGTCCGCACTGCGCAGCAGCCCGTGCGCTGGCTCGGCCTGCCGAGGACCGTGCAGGGCCAGGCCCTGACGGTGGCCGGGCGGGACGGCGCCGCGCTGCCGGTGCTGCTGACCGACCACAACGCCGACTTCCTGGCGCGTGCGGAGGCGTTCGACCGGGCCACCGACGCGGTGGAGGCCTGGGCCGAGGAGTACCGGGCCGTACCTGCCTGAGGCGGCGGGCCAGGACCGGAAGCCCGTACGGGGATCAGACCTGTACGGGCTTCCTGTCGTGCAGGGCGATGGCCCGCTGCATGGCCTTGCGGGCCCGCGGGGTGTCGCGGGCGTCGTGGTAGGCCACGGCGAGGCGGAACCAGCTGCGCCAGTCTCCCGGCGCGTCCTCCGTCTCGGCCTTGCGGCGCGCGAAGACCTCGTCGGCGGAGTCCCGCAGGATCCGGCCGTACTGGTCCCGCTCCAGCTCGTCCACGGGCAGTCCGCCCTCGGCATCCAGCTCGTTCGCGAGCTGGTTGGCCTTCCGCACGAACTGCGTGTTCTTCCAGAGGAACCAGACACCGATGACGGGCAGGACCAGCACCGCGGCGCCGAAGGTGACGGTCAGCCAGGTGCCCTGCCGGAGCAGCATCAGGCCCCTGCTGCCGACCAGGACGAAGTAGACGACCAGGACGGCGGCCGTGAGGAAGTAGGTGATCTTCGCGCGCATGGTGCTACTGCCTGCTCATCAGCCGAGGTCGAGGAAGTGTTCCAGGCCGAAGGTCAGGCCCGGGGTCTGCGTCACGCGGCGCGCGCCGAGGAGGATGCCCGGCATGAAGCTGCTGTGGTGCAGGGAGTCGTGACGGATGGTCAGGGTCTCGCCCTCGCCGCCGAGCAGCACCTCCTGGTGGGCCAGCAGGCCGCGCAGGCGGATCGCGTGCACCGGGACCCCGTCGACGTCCGCGCCGCGCGCGCCGTCGAGGGCGGTGGCGGTGGCGTCGGGCTGCGGGGCGCAGCCGGCCTCGGCGCGGGCGGCCGCGATGAGCTGCGCCGTACGGGTGGCCGTGCCGGAGGGGGCGTCGACCTTGTTGGGGTGGTGCAGTTCCACGACCTCGACGGACTCGAAGTAGCGGGCGGCCTGCGCGGCGAACTTCATGGTGAGGACGGCGCCGATGGAGAAGTTCGGGGCGATGAGCACACCGGTCTCGGGGGAGCCGGCGAGCCAGGTGTCCAGCTGGGCGAGGCGCTCCTCGGTCCAGCCGGTGGTGCCGACGACGGCGTGGATGCCGTGGCGGATGCAGAAGTCGAGGTTGCCCATGACCGAGGCGGGGGTGGTCAGCTCGACGGCGACCTGGGCGCCGGTCTCGGCCAGCTTCTCCAGCTTGTCGCCACGGCCGAGGGCGGCCACCAGCTCCATGTCCTCGGCTGCCTCGACGGCCTTGACCGCCTCGGAGCCGATGCGGCCCTGTGCACCGAGAACCGCTACGCGCAGCTTGCTGCTCATGCTTCCTTCGCTTCCTGTCGTACGGGCCGGGCACCGGCCGGCGGCCGGTGCCCGGCCCCGAGGTGTCAGGGTCTCAGGCCACCGCTTCGTCGAGGCGGGCGGCCTGCTTCTCCTTCAGGGGTCCGATCACCGAGAGCGACGGCCGCTGGGCCAGGACGTCCAGGGCGACCGAGCGGACGTCGTCCGGGGTCACGGCGGCGATCCGGGCCAGCATGTCGTCGACCGACATCTGGTCGCCCCAGCACAGCTCGCTCTTGCCGATGCGGTTCATGATCGCGCCGGTGTCCTCCAGGCCGAGGACGGTGGAGCCGGACAGCTGGCCGATGGCCCGCTTGATCTCCTCGTCGGTGAGCCCCTCCGAGACGACCTTGTCGAGCTCGCCTCGGCAGATCCGGAGCACGTCGTGGACCTGGCTGGGCCGGCAGCCCGCGTACACGCCGAACAGGCCGGTGTCGGCGAAGCCCGAGGTGTACGAGTACACGCTGTAGGCCAGGCCGCGCTTCTCCCGGACCTCCTGGAAGAGGCGGGAGGACATGCCGCCGCCGAGGGCGGTGTTCAGCACCCCGAGCGCCCAGCGGCGCTCGTCGGTGCGGGCCAGGCCGGGCATGCCGAGCACCACGTGGGCCTGCTCGGTCTTGCGGTTGATCAGGTCGACCTTGCCGGAGGTGCGGATGCGCTTGGTGCCGGCGCGCGGGCCGATCGGTTCGGCGTCGGTGCGCCCGAGGGCCCCGGCCTTCTCGAAGGCCGCGCGTACCTGGCGTACGACCTTGTTGTGGTCGACGTTGCCGGCCGCGGCCACCACCAGGTGGGTGGGGTCGTAGTGCTTCTTGTAGAAGCGGCGGATCCGGTCGGCGCCGAGGGCGTTGATCGTGTCGACGGTGCCGAGGACGGGCCGGCCCAGCGGGGTGTCGCCGAACATCGTGTGCGCGAACAGGTCGTGCACGCAGTCGCCCGGGTCGTCCTCGGTCATGGCGATCTCTTCGAGGATGACGCCGCGCTCGGCGTCGACGTCCTCCTCGCGGATCAGCGAGCCGGTGAGCATGTCGCAGACGACGTCGATCGCCAGCGGCAGGTCGGTGTCGAGCACCCGTGCGTAGTAGCAGGTGTACTCCTTCGCCGTGAAGGCGTTCATCTCGCCGCCGACCGCGTCGATCGCGGAGGAGATGTCGAGGGCGCTGCGCTGAGCGGTGCCCTTGAAGAGGAGGTGCTCCAGGTAGTGCGTGGCACCGTTGAGCGTGGGCGTCTCGTCGCGGGAGCCCACGTGCGCCCAGATGCCGAAGGTGGCGGAGCGGACGGAGGGCAGCGTCTCGGTGACGATGCGCAGTCCGCCGGGGAGGACCGTGCGCCGGACGGTGCCGATGCCGTTCTCGCCCTTGAGGAGGGTTTGGGTACGGGCGACGGCCCGCCCCTCGGAGGAGGGGCGGGCCGTCACACGGGAACTACGCGACGTCACTTGTCGGAGTCGTCCTTGTCAGCGTCGTCACCGGCGGCCTCGCCGTCGATCACGGGGATCAGGGAGAGCTTGCCGCGCTGGTCGATCTCGGCGATCTCGACCTGGACCTTGGTGCCGACCGCGAGCACGTCCTCGACGTTCTCCACGCGCTTGCCACCGGCGAGCTTGCGGATCTGCGAGATGTGCAGCAGGCCGTCCTTGCCCGGGAGCAGGGAGACGAAGGCACCGAAGGTGGTGGTCTTGACGACCGTACCCAGGTAGCGCTCGCCGACCTCCGGCATGGTCGGGTTGGCGATGCCGTTGATCGTGGCGCGGGCGGCCTCGGCGGCCGGGCCGTCGGCGGCACCGATGTAGATGGTGCCGTCGTCCTCGATCGTGATCTCGGCGCCGGTGTCCTCCTGGATCTGGTTGATCATCTTGCCCTTGGGGCCGATGACCTCGCCGATCTTGTCCACGGGGATCTTGACGGTGATGATCCGCGGGGCGTTGGGGGACATCTCGTCCGGCGTGTCGATCGCTTCCATCATCACGTCGAGGATGTGGAGGCGGGCGTCGCGGGCCTGCTTGAGGGCCGCGGCCAGGACGGAGGCCGGGATGCCGTCCAGCTTGGTGTCGAGCTGGAGGGCGGTCACGAACTCCTTGGTGCCGGCGACCTTGAAGTCCATGTCGCCGAAGGCGTCCTCCGCACCGAGGATGTCGGTGAGGGCGACGTAGTGGGTCTTGCCGTCGATCTCCTGGGAGATCAGGCCCATGGCGATACCGGCGACGGGGGCCTTCAGCGGCACACCGGCGTTCAGCAGCGACATGGTCGAGGCGCAGACCGAGCCCATGGACGTCGAACCGTTGGAGCCGAGGGCCTCGGACACCTGGCGGATCGCGTAGGGGAACTCCTCGCGGGTCGGCAGGACCGGGAGGATCGCGCGCTCGGCGAGGGCGCCGTGGCCGATCTCGCGGCGCTTGGGCGAACCCACGCGGCCGGTCTCGCCGACGGAGTACGGCGGGAAGTTGTAGTTGTGCATGTAGCGCTTGCGGGTCACCGGGGAAAGAGTGTCCAGCTGCTGCTCCATACGGAGCATGTTGAGGGTGGTGACGCCCAGGATCTGGGTCTCGCCACGCTCGAACAGCGCCGAGCCGTGCACGCGCGGGATGGCCTCGACCTCGGCGGCGAGGGTACGGATGTCCGTGATCCCGCGGCCGTCGATGCGGACCTTGTCCTTGATGACGCGCTCGCGCACCAGGGCCTTGGTCAGGCTGCGGTAGGCGGCGGAGATCTCCTTCTCGCGGCCCTCGAAGGCCGGGAGGAGCTTCTCGGCGGCGAGGTCCTTGACGCGGTCGAGCTCCGCCTCGCGGTCCTGCTTGCCGGGGATGGTCAGCGCCTGGGCGAGCTCGCCCTTGACCGCGGCGACGAGGGCCTCGTAGACGTCGTCCTGGTAGTCCAGGAAGACCGGGAACTCGCCCTCGGGCTTGGCGGCCTTGGAGGCCAGGTCCGACTGGGCCTTGCACAGGGCCTTGATGAAGGGCTTCGAGGCCTCCAGACCGGCGGCGACGATCTCCTCGGTCGGCGCCTCGGCGCCGCCCTTGACGAGGGTGACGGTCTTCTCGGTGGCCTCGGCCTCGACCATCATGATCGCGACGTCGCCGTCCTCCAGGACGCGGCCCGCGACGACCATGTCGAAGACGGCGTCCTCAAGCTCGGTGTGCGTCGGGAAGGCCACCCACTGGCCGCGGATCAGCGCGACGCGGACGCCGCCGATCGGGCCGGAGAAGGGCAGGCCGGCCAGCTGCGTGGACGCGGACGCGGCGTTGATCGCGATGACGTCGTACAGGTGGTCCGGGTTGAGCGCCATGACGGTGGCGACGACCTGGATCTCGTTGCGCAGGCCCTTCTTGAAGGACGGGCGCAGCGGGCGGTCGATCAGACGGCAGGTGAGGATCGCGTCCTCGGAGGGGCGGCCCTCGCGGCGGAAGAAGGAGCCGGGGATCTTGCCGGCCGCGTACTGGCGCTCCTCGACGTCCACCGTCAGGGGGAAGAAGTCGAGCTGGTCCTTGGGCTTCTTCGACGCGGTGGTGGCGGAAAGCACCATCGTGTCGTCGTCCAGGTAGGCAACGGCGGAGCCGGCGGCCTGGCGGGCCAGACGGCCCGTCTCGAAGCGGATGGTGCGGGTGCCGAAGGAACCGTTGTCAATGACGGCCTCGGCGTAGTGGGTCTCGTTCTCCACTAGCGTTTTCTCCATATTCGTCGTCTCCGTCCGCGGCCCGTGTGGCGGCGGACGGTGCGGAGAAGCGCTCCTTGGGTGCGGGCCGGTCTTCGATCGAAGTACCCGGTTCGGTGCCCGTGGGCTTTCCGGGTACCACTACCGAGGACCGGCGGCCTGGGAGGGCGCTCCTCCTCTTCAGTTGTGCACGTGGTGCGGAACCAGCGCGTACGTCCAGACTACAAAGCGTCCGGTGCGTCCCGCACGTACAGCAGCACGTACAGCAAAGGGAGCGGCCCCCTCAGTGTGGGAACCGCTCCCTTCACAGCGTCTTTACTTGACGCCGGCCGCACCGCGGCGGATGCCGAGGCGCTCGACCAGCGTACGGAAGCGCTGGATGTCCTTCTTGGCCAGGTACTGCAGCAGGCGGCGACGCTGGCCGACCAGGATCAGCAGACCACGACGGGAGTGGTGGTCGTGCTTGTGGGTCTTGAGGTGCTCGGTCAGGTCCGTGATGCGCTTGGAGAGCATGGCGACCTGGACCTCGGGGGAGCCGGTGTCGCCCTCCTTGGCACCAAACTCAGCGATGATCTGCTTCTTCGTAGCGGCGTCGAGCGACACGCGTACTCCTCATGGGTCTTCGTGGCCACCGAGTGCCCCAGGTCGAATTCTCTGGGGATCTTCCGTAACTCGGGAGGCGGGTCCGCTGGGCGCAGCCTCCAGAAGGACTTCCGGGGGCGCGTACACAAACGGCCGTTACACAGCGTACCAGGCTGCCGCCCGGCCCCGTCTCAGCTGGTGAGCGAGCGGGCCCGGGCGTACACGTCGAGCACGGCCAGGGCCAGCGGGACCAGGCTGAGCAGCACCGCCGCCTCGGTGAGGTCGAGCAGTCGCCCCCAGAAGGGTGACAGACCCTTGCGGGGGATGACCAGCGCAATTCCGGCGAGCAGGGCCGCACCGGCGGCCACCGCGGCCGACAGCCAGATCGTACGGAGGTCCAGGCCGCCGCGGTCGTGGTACTGCACGAGCTCCCGCAGGAGGTCGGCCGGCGGGTGCAGGGCCAGGCCCAGGATCAGCAGGGCGACGGCCGACAGGCCGGCGACCAGGGTGCACACGACCTGGGAGGTGTAGCGGAAGAGGCGGGCGCGCAGCAGCATGGCCAGGCCGGTGGCGAGGGCCAGCAGGCGCCCCCAGGTGTTGTCGGAGAAGCCGAGGACCGCGGCGCAGCCGACGACGACCGCCGCGCAGCCGCCCACCAGGCCGAGCAGCATCTCGTGGCCGCGGCGGGCCTGGGCGGCGATGGCCTCGGCGTCGAGCGGGGCGCCCGGCTCGGGCTGCTCGGAGCCGGAGGGGTCACCGTACGGCTCGGCCTCGTAGCGGTCCGGGGTCTCGTAGTCCTCCACGGCGCTCTGCGGGGCGGCGTAGCCGATGGGCAGCCGGGCGAAACGGGCGGAGAGGCCGGGCAGGAAGGCGACGAGGCCGATGGCCGCGGGGGCGCAGACGGCGGCCGTGGCGGTCGCGGACGCCTCGGTGACGATCGCGAGGAAGGTCGCCAGGGTGCCGATGGCCGCGAGGAAGGTGGCCGCGACGAAGGGTGCGTCCCCGTCCGGGGTGAGCGCGACCAGCGCCACGGAGGCGACGAGGACGCAGATGCAGCCGAGCAGGAACTGGAGCCGGCCGGGGCCGTGCCCGGCGGCGGGGGCGATGATGCCGGACCCGGCGATCAGCAGGTGCGGGAGGCCGGCGAGGCCGAGGGCGACGGCGGAACCGCGGTCGCGGTAGACCCGGGCGCGGACGCCCGCCGCGGCGGCCAGCAGCAGCCCGGCCGCGCCGGCGATGATCCCGGGCAGGCCGTGCATGTCGTGGCGGAGCGGGTCGGCGTACCAGAGGACGAGGCCCAGCAGGACGAACAGCAGGGCGGCTCCGGCCAGGCCTGCGCCGCGCAGCATGTCGTCGCTCCAGCGGTGCCGGTCGCGCACCACGGCGGAGGCGACGGCGTCGGAGACGTCGTCGAAGACCGCGGGCGGCAGGGAGTCGGCGAAGGGGCGAAGGCTCAGCACCTCGCCGTCGAGTACCTGCTGGGCGGCGAGGGTGCGGGCGCCGTCGAGGACGGTGCCGTCGCGGCGGACCAGGTGGAAGCCGGTCGGAGCGCCGACGGGCTGGGTCTGGCCGGTGAGGCGCAGCAGTTCGGGGTAGACGTCGGCGACGGCGATGTCCTCGGGGAGGGCGACGTCGATGCGGCTGTCGGGAGCCACGACGGTGACCCTGCAGAAGCCCGTCGTTGCGGCCGTACTCACCTGTGTGACCCCCCTGGTTGGCGAAGCGATTGCGCGGTCCGCCGCCTCGGATTCGCGGATGCGCATACTGCGCGGGCCACCCTACCGGGCGTATGCGTGACTGTCGGCAAGTAGGATCACCGTCGCGCGGGTGGGAGACCCCTTCGCGTCCGGGACTTGGGGGCGCCGGTAGCGACGTCCCGTCCGTTTTCGAGGGATTGATGCTCCGGTGAGTCAGATCGTCGTCAAACGCCCGCCGCGGTCCCTGCCGCCCGAAGTCCCTTCGGACGAGCTGAGACTGGAGGCTCCGCCGGAGCTTCCCCGCGGGCAGCAGGAGGGCATGTTGATGCAGCTCCTGCCGATGCTCGGCATGGGCTCGTCGGTCGTCTTCTTCTTCATGCCGGGTGCGGCGCCGTTCATGCGCATCATGGGTGTGCTGATGCTGGTGTCCACGGTGGGCATGATGATCGCCCAGCTGATGCGCCATCGGCGCGGTACGCAGGGGCAAATGGCCGATGTGCGCCGGGACTACCTCAAATACCTCGCGCAGACCCGGCGTCAGGTCCGCAGGACCGCCCGGGCACAGCGCGACGCACAGCTGTATCTCCACCCGGCGCCCGAGCAGTTGTGGTCGGTGGTGGCGGAGGGTTCGCGGCTGTGGGAGCGGCGGGTCGGTGACGCGGACTTCGGCCAGGCCCGGCTGGGACTGGGCGCGCAGCGCCTGTCGACGCCTCTGGTGGCGCCGGACACGGCCCCGGTGGACGAGCTGGAGCCGCTGACCGCGGGTGCGATGCAGCGCTTCCTGAAGGTGCACTCCTCGCTGGACGGGCTGCCGGTCGCGGTGTCGATGCGGGCCTTCTACCACGTGACGGTGTCCGGGGAGCCGGAGTCGGCGCGCGGAACGGCGCGGGCGATGGTGGCGCAGCTCGCGACGCTGCACTCCCCCGAGGACCTGGTGGTGGCCGTGGTGGCCGCGCCGGGCGCGGTGCCCGCGTGGGACTGGACGAAGTGGCTGCCGCACACGCAGGTGCCGGGGCAGGTGGACGGTGCCGGTACGAAGCGGCTGTTCAGCGACCACCTCACCGAGCTGGAGGCGCTGCTGGCGCCCCGCCTGGAGGGACGGCCGCGGTTCAGCCGGGACGTGTCCCCGGTGCTGGACCAGCCGCACCTGGTCGTCGTGCTGGACGCCAACTCCCGCGGCGGACTGGTGCCGCCGGACTCGGTGTTCGCCGCCGCGGAGGGCCTGCAGGGCGTCACCATCGTCGAGGTGGTCGCGGGCGAGCTGGACGAGCCGCGCGGCGGGCTGTCCGTCGTGGTGCGGCCGGGCCGGCTGCGGCTGGAGTCGGGTGCGGGCGTCGCGTACGAGGGCGTGCCGGACACACTGTCGCTGCCGGCCGCGGAGGCACTGGCGCGGCAGCTGGCGCCGCTGCGCACCGGCGGCGGCGACGACGACGAACCGCTGCTGGCCAACCTGGACTTCACGGATCTGCTGAACCTGGGCGACGCGGCCTCGATCGACGTGGCGCGGACCTGGCGGCCGCGGTCGGCCGGTGAGCGGCTTCGGGTGCCGATCGGTGTCGGCGAGGACGGCGCGCCGGTCATGCTGGACCTCAAGGAGGCCGCGCAGGAGGGCATGGGCCCGCACGGCCTGTGCGTAGGCGCGACCGGTTCCGGCAAGTCGGAGCTGCTGCGCACACTGGTGCTGGGCCTGGCGGTCACGCACACCTCGGAGACGCTGAACTTCGTCCTCGCCGACTTCAAGGGCGGTGCGACCTTCACCGGCATGGGGCAGATGCCGCACGTCGCGGCCGTCATCACCAACCTGGCGGACGACCTGACGCTCGTGGACCGCATGGGCGACTCGATCCGCGGAGAGCTCCAGCGCCGGCAGGAACTGCTGCGGTCGGCGGGCAACTACGCCAACATCCACGACTACGAGAAGGCCCGCGCGGCGGGCGCCCCGCTGGAGCCGCTGGCCTCGCTGGTGCTGGTCATCGACGAGTTCTCCGAGCTGCTCACCGCGAAGCCCGACTTCATCGACATGTTCATCCAGATCGGCCGGATCGGCCGGTCGCTGGGCGTGCACCTGCTGCTGGCCTCGCAGCGCCTGGAGGAGGGCAAGCTGCGCGGCCTGGACACGTACCTCTCGTACCGGATCGGTCTGCGGACCTTCTCGGCGGCGGAGTCGCGTACGGCGATCGGTGTGCCGGACGCCTACCACCTGCCGTCGGTGCCGGGTTCGGGCTATCTGAAGTTCGGTACGGACGAGATGACGCGGTTCAAGGCGGCGTACGTCTCGGGTACCTACCGCTCGGGCGGCCCGGACCTGTCGGTGGGCCTGTTCCCGGTGGAGCGCCGCCCGGCGCTGTTCACCGCAGCGCCGGTGCCGGTGGTGTACGCGGCGCCGGACCCGGCGTACCTGGCGGCGCAGGCGCCGCGGGAGGACGACGCGCTCGCGGACACCGTGCTGGACGTGATCGTGAGCCGGCTGGAGGGACAGGGGGTGCCGGCGCACCAGGTGTGGCTGCCGCCGCTGGACCAGGCCCCGCCGCTGGACCAGTTGCTGCCGGCGCTGGCCCCCTCGGCCGAGCGCGGGCTGCACGCGGAGGGGTACACGCGGCCCGGCGGGCTCGTGGTGCCGCTCGGCCTGATCGACAAGCCGTTCGAGCAGCGGCGCGAGGTGTTGTACCGGGACTTCTCGGGTGCGGCGGGCCACATGATGGTCGTCGGCGGTCCGCAGTCGGGCAAGTCGACCCTGATGCGGACGCTGATCTCCTCGTTCGCGCTGACGCACACCCCGCGCGAGGTGCAGTTCTACGGGCTGGACTTCGGTGGCGGCAGCCTGTCGGCGGTCGCCGAGCTGCCGCACGTGGGCGGGATCGCCTCGCGCCTGGACCCGGAGCGGGTGCGGCGTACGGTCGCGGAGGTGGCGGGCATCCTCAACCGGCGCGAGGAGTTCTTCCGCGCCAACAGCATCGACTCGATCGGCACCTACCGGCGGCGTCGCGCGGCGGGTGAGCTGCCCGGTGAGCCGTGGGGCGACGTGTTCCTCGTCGTCGACGGCTGGGGCGGTTTCCGGGGCGAGTACGAGGGCCTGGAGCCGGTGGTCACCGACATCGCCTCGCGCGGCCTGGGCTACGGCATCCACGTGGTGATCACCGCGGCCCGGTACATGGAGGTGCGGGCCGCCCTCAAGGACCAGATGCTGAACCGGCTGGAGCTGCGGCTCGGCGACGTCATGGACTCCGAGTTCGACCGCAAGGTCGCGGCGAACGTGCCGCCGGGCATGCCGGGGCGCGGTCAGGTGGCGGAGAAGCTGCACTTCCTGGGGGCGCTGCCGCGGATCGACGGCTCGCACGACCCGGAGGACCTGTCGGAGGCCACGGCCGCCTTCGTGTCGGCGGTGAAGCAGAACTGGACGGGGGCCGCGGCTCCCGGCGTACGGCTGCTGCCGCGGCTGCTGCACGCCGACCAGCTGCCCCGGGGCGGGGAGTACCCCGGCCGCGGGCTGGCGATCGGCATCGACGAGACGGACCTGGAGCCGGTGTTCGTCGACTTCGAGAGCGACCCCTTCTTCCTCGTCTTCGGCGAGAGCGAGTCGGGCAAGACGAACCTGCTGCGGCTGATCGCCCAGCAGATCGCGGACCGGTACACGCCCGACCAGGCCCGGCTGGTGGTCGGCGACTACCGGCGCAGTCTGCTCGGGGCGCTGCCGGAGGAGCACCTGCTGGAGTACGCGCCGATGGCGAGCTCCCTCCAGACGCACATGGAGGCGCTGGGCGGCGTGTTCTCGCGGCGCCAGCCGCCGACCGACGTCACGCCGCAGCAGCTGCGGGACCGCAGCTGGTGGACGGGCCCGGACGTGTTCATCATCATCGACGACTACGACCTGGTGGCCACCAGCCAGGGCAACCCGCTGGCGCCGCTGGTGGAGTTCCTGCCGTTCGCCCGGGACACGGGCGTCCGCTTCATCATCGCGCGGAACTCGGCGGGCGCCTCGCGCTCGATGTACGAGCCGTTCATGCAGCGTTTCAAGGAGCTCGGGGCGCAGGGCGTCGTGCTCTCGGGCGACCCGTCCGAGGGCGACCTGATCGGCAACGTGCGCCCGCGCCCGATGCCGCCGGGCCGGGCCTACTTCCACTCGCGCAAGCGGGGTGCCTCGCTGGTCCAGCTGGGCCGGCTACCGGGGATGTGAGACGCGGGGCCCGGACAACCGGGCCCCGTCCCCGACGCCCAAGCCGCGGCTGCGGCTGCGGCTGCGGCTGCGGCTGCGGCTGCGGCTGCGGCTGCGGCTGCGGCTGCGGCTGCAACGTGGCGGCCGTGCGCCTCGAACTCGACGGCGGCGGGGCCGCGTCGCTGGTGCTGACCGCCGGGGACGCGGGGCACAGCGGCTGTCGCGGGACCAGGTCGAGGCCGTCACCGGGGCACTCGCCGCCCAGATCGGCGACGTCTTCACACACTGACCAACGGGCGCCCTTCGCCATGGTCGCGACCAGCACAGACATCGGACTCATTCATCTAGGCGGGAAACACTCCCCCGGCCCGGTCCGCAGCACCGATAATCGGCAGCGAACACGCAGCACCGCCGAGGGAAAGGCCGCACATGGGCACCCAGCAGGAGAAGGACGAGCTGTACGCGCTCGACATCAGCGGCGTGGAGTGGGAAGGGCCGCCCGGGACCAGCCCCGACGAGGAGCGCGTCGAGATCGCCCGGCTCCCCGAGGGCGCGGTGGCGATGCGTTCCTCGCTCGACCGGGACACCGTGCTGCGGTACACCGCCGCCGAGTGGGAGGCCTTCGTACTCGGTGCCCGGGACGGGGAGTTCGACCTGGAACGCGGGCCCCGCTAGATGAGTGAGTCCGATGTTCTCAGTGGTCGTAGGCGATCAGGGATCGTTTGATCTTGGTGCCGGTGGTCCAGTTGTGCCAGATGCCGGCGGCAAGAGCGAGGAGTCGTTGTCCGGTGCGGGCGAAGACTCCGGCCGGGGTTCTGCCGCCGTGTTGTTCGAGGCTGAGCTGGCCTTTGAGGGTGTCGATGACGGCCTCGATCCACTGGCGGACGCGGGCAATTCTCCCGTGCCGGACCGGCTCGTCCTTGCGGTCCGGCCGCACCAGATGAACACCCAGCCGCTCGGTGCAGAAGGCTTCGAACTCCTTCCCGGCGAAG
>NZ_JBEZBN010000089.1:0-17729 GCF_040647115.1 Streptomyces sp. NPDC044571 | reverse complement strand
ACAAGCAGCGGAACACCGTCGAGCGCCTGATCAACAAGCTTAAGGCCTGGCGAGGCATCGCCACCCGCTACGACAAATCGCCCGAAAGCTACCTCGCCGGCCTCCACCTCCGCGCCGCAATGATCTGGATCGACGACCTACTCAAGACCAACGAATGATCAGGACATCACACAGGCCCTAGTCGTCGTTTGCGGCACCGCGATCGGGTGCGCTCATGTCCCCTGTCGCGGGAGTGCCGCGGGCAAGCCCGTAGCGCAAGTACACGGTGCCCTTCGGGCTGGCCACCGGGGGTGCGAGGAGCGTGACGTTGGTGGGCACCGCGCCATCGTCGAACACCTTCTTCCCGACGCCGAGCACGATCGGGTGCAGCCAGAGGTCGAGACGGTCGAAGAGCTTCTCCCGCAGAAGGGTCTGCACGAGGTTCAGGCTCCCTACGACCTTCACGTGCTCGTGCCGCTCACGGATCTCACGCACCGCGTCGGCGAGGTCCGGGCCGAGCTGCGTGGATCCGGCCCACGAGAGGTCGGGCCTGCCGCGCGAGGCCACGTACTTCGGGACACTGTTGAAGAGCCTGGCAAACTCGCTGTCCTCGCCACCCTCCTGGTGGGGCCAGTAAGCGGCGAAGATGTCGTACGTCCGCCGACCGAGCAGAAGGGCGTCCGTGCCCTCATACGCGGCATCGATTTGCGCCCCGGCGACCTCGTCCAGCAGGGGCGCCTGCCAGCCGCCGAACGGGAACCCCACCGGATCCTCGTCGGGGCCGCCGGGCGCCTGCCCGACGAGGTCGAGGGTCGCGAACAGCTCGATATCAATGAGGCCCATGGCTTACTCCCGATGAGTCGGTTGTCCCCGTCAAGAGATAGACCTACGGGCGCCCTCAGACTCATCGCCACGACGGAACCCGGTTTCACCCAGTCGAGGGTTAGACGGTCCGGCCGAAGTAGGCGGCGAGCCGGTCGAGGGCCGGCGCCCCGCTCAGCCGAGGCGGGTGAGCCTGCTGACGAAGGAGGGCTCCGGGAGGGCGTTCTTGACGGCCACCGGCACGCTCTTGGCTCCTTCACCGTCGCCGGCCTTCAGGGTGGCGACCTCCGTGCCGGCCTTCGCCTTGTGCGGCAGTGGCGAGGCGCCGGCGGCCGCGGCGACGGTGAGCTTGAACTGCTGGCCCGGAACGCCGATCACGTTCAGATCCCTGGTGGCCACGAGCGGGGTGCGGCCGCCGAGGCCGTCGTCCACGTGACCGACCGTGTCGCCCTTGCGGACGAGCGGGGTGGACGCCAGGGCCGTCCGCACCGCTTCGATGATCCTCTTGCTGTTCGTCTGTACCAGGGCCAGGCTCTTGGTCGCGTTCGGGTCCGGGCCCTCCACGCGCTGCTCCATCAACGTGCCGAGGATCAGCGGGGTCTCGTCGCCGACCGACTTGTACGCCGCCCACATCAGTGCTCCACCGGCCGGTGTGCTGGAGCCGGTCTTGATGCCGCGTACGCTCAGGCCCTGCACACCGAGCAGCTCGTTGTTGTTGATGAGCGGCTGTGCCAGCCCCTTGATGGGTGCGCTGGGCATGGCGACGATCGCGCGGAAGACCTCGTCCTTCATCACCGCCTCGGCCAGCTTTACCTGGTCGGTGGCGGTGCTGACGGTGCCGGCGTCCAGGCCGCTGGGGTCCGTGTACGTGGTGTCGTTCATCCCGAGGTCCCTGGCGGCGGCGTTCATCTTGTCCACGAACGCGGCCTCGGAGTCGCTGCCGGTGTCCCAGCGGGCCAGCAGTCGGGCGGCGTTGTTGCCCGATGGAATCATCAGCATCTTGAGCATGTCCTGCTGGCTGAACTTCGTCCCGGCGGTCAGCCCCTGGATCCGGGACTCGTTCTCGGCGTTGCCGTCGGCCACGGCCTTCGCGTCGATCGTGATGTCGGGACCGGGATCGTTCTTGCGCAGGGGGTGGCCCTTGAGGATCACGTAGGCCGTCATCACCTTGGCCACGCTGGCCGTGGGGACGGGCTTCTGCTCGCCGAACGTGCCGACGTCGCCGGAGCCGGGGACGCGGACGGCTCCCTGGCCCTTGGCGGGCCAGGGGATGGAGAACTGCCCGTCGACGGTGTCATCGGTCTCGGTGGCGACGACCTGGGGGGTGGGGAGCGGACGCAGCAACTGGGCGCCGGCGTAGGCCCCGGCGAGGAGCAACAGGATCGGCGTCCACACCTTGATGCGGCGCAGCGCGGTCCGGCGGGGGGTCTCCGGCGGGGCAGGAGTGTTGGTGAGCTCGGCCAGCAGATCCAGCGGTGGCTTGGGCGTCGCGGGCGCGGGGGCCTGGGGTTGCGGCTCGGGCCGCGCAGCGGCGGGCGCCGGCACGTCGAGCGGCTTGAGGGCGACGAACTGGCTCGTCCGCTCGGAGTCGCTGTCCTGCCCCCGAGCCCATGCGGGCACCTTCCGTGCTTCGCCCTCGGCCGTGGGCTTGGGCTTGGGCTTGACCTCGGTGCTGGTGTCGGTGGTTGTGCCGGTGTCGGTGCTCGTGTCGGCGTCAGTGTCGCGCTGGTCACCAGGGGCGTCGGAACCGTCGCCCGGCTCTTCGGCGCCCTCTGCTCCGACCGAGGGCCGAGCTTCCTTGTTCGCATCGCGACGCGCCTTGCTGCCATCCCTGGACGTCTCCGTCGCGGCGTCGGCTGTGGGTGCTGGAGCGGCCCCGGCCTTGGTCCCGTCATCCGGCGCTTCCGCGCGCGTCGTGGGCTTGGTCCCGGCCTTGGCGGTGTCGCGTACCGGCTTGCTGAGCGTCAGCGTGCGGTCGGCCTTCTCGTCGGGCTGGGCTGGAGTCCCGGTGCGGTGCGTGGGCGCCTCATCCGACTCGGGCGCGGTGGGCCGAGGGCCGCCTCCGGGTTCGCTGCTCGCCGCGGCGGCGTCGGGTGCGGGCGCCTCGGCGTCCGGGGCGGGCTTGGAACCGGCCTTGGAGCCCGCCCCCACCATGTTGGATGTGGGCTCGGTGAGCGTCAGCTTGCCGGCGGCCTGCTCGTTGGCTTCGGTCTCAGGGGCGGGTCGAGTCCCGCTCTTGGGCTTCTTGCCCGGCGCGGAGGCCTTGGGCTCGGGTGACGTGGCCTCCGTGTCATCGGCCCCGGTGTCGCTGTTGGGCTTGGCGGCCGTACGTGCGGGCACGGCGAGAACTTGCGTGTCGTCGGCTCCCTGCCCGGCCTTGGCTTCCGTGTCCTTGTCCGCCGCGGCCGCGGGCTCGGCCTCGGTGCCGGCCTGGGCGGCCCCCGCTTCAGTGTCCGCGTTGTCCTCGGCGGCGGAAGGAGGCTCAGCCGCGTTGTCCGCCGTGGGCCGCGCCACGGCCGGCGAACGGTCGGTCGTTCCCCCGGGTTTGATTTCGGCCTTGGCCTTGGGGGTGTCGGCGGGCGTGGCAGTACGGCGCGCGGACTGCGTGCGGCCGGTCGTCCCACCGGTTTCGGCCGCGGCGTTGGCGTGGCTGCCGGCCGAGGACCCAGCCTTCGCGCCGCTGCTCGCGGCTTCGGTCCCTGCTGCGTCAGGCTGGGGTGCGGGCGTCGAGACCGCGCCCGTGCGGTCAGCCCCGGCATCTGTCTCCTGCCGGGCGGTATCGCGCGCAGGCTCGGGCTCACCGGCCTCGGCCCTGTCTTCGGGCTCATCGCCCGGGGAATCAGCGCCGCGGGTGAGGAGCGCGCCGTCGGCATCGGCCTCGGTGACGTCCTCAGTGTCCTCTTCCCTGGGTGTGTCGTCGGGGGCCGCCCCTGTGGTGGTGGATACCTCCCGCTCCGGGTCGTCCGAAGAACCGCCGGCCACCGTCATCGCCTTCATCCCAGCCCCGCCTTGCCGCTCACACTGTGCAGATACCGTGCGGCGATGCCCTGCGGAGCGTCGCCGCACTGCTAGACGTACGCAGCGCACGGCTCGTTCCACCTGCTCGATCTTGGGATGGTTCGGCACCACATGCCGGACGAGTTCCGTTCCCGCGCCGCGGCCATGACGAGGCCGATGAGGCGGTGTCCTCCAGCCGCCCTGTCTTTACGTCACCCGTCAAACCGGCCGTCACCGTCGCGGGCGGGCGGCCCTGTGCGGCACGGCTTCCCGCCCGGTGGGCACGTGGTCGTGCTCGCAAGAGGAGGTGAACCGCCAGGCGACCGTCGGTACGAGAAGGCTGCAGCCGCCGGCTTCGAAGGCCGCCTGGTGGAGCCCGGCCACGACGGGCCGAGAAGCCGAGAAGGGGTGGACCCGCCGGTCGGCGGCCGCCTCCGTCACCGACAGCGCGCGATACCTGTGACCGGTTTCGTGGGAAGGGGGTAGAGCACGCCGGTGAGCTGCTCCGAGAGGCTCCACAACCGGTGTGCCGTGGTGGGGTCCTGGATGGCGCGCTCCCGGCTGCGGAGGACGGGTTCGCCGCGGAGCTGGAACGGCCCGTCGGGTACGACGTAGCTCCCTCCGGGCAGATCGGGGACGGTCGCGGCGTACAGGGAGGTCTTGGCGCCCTCCGGTGTGGGACGGAAGGCGCTGCGCAAGAGCAACCGCATGAGGGTCGCGTAGGCGCGGCCCCGGGTGCTGTTGGCGCCGCCGGTGAGTACGTTGGAGCGCGTGAGTCCGGGGGCGACGGCCATGCTGCGCAGCCTCAGCCCGGCATTGTGGGCCCTTCTTTGCAGTTCCGTGGCGAAGTACAGGTTGGCCCGCTTCGACTGCAGGTAGGCGAACATCGCGCGGTAGCTGCGCTCGGCGTTGAGGTTGGTCACGTCGAACCGGGCGAATCGCTGGCCCTCGCTGCTGACCGTGACCACGCGCGGGTCCGGGGCGGTCAGCAGGTGCGGCATGAGGAGGCCGGTGAGCGCGAACGTGCCCAGGTGGTTGACGCCGAACTGGGACTCGAAACCGTCGGTGGTCCGAGAGAACGGCACCATGGCGATACCGGCGTTGTTGACCAGGAGATCGAGCCGGTCGTGACTCCAGTCCTCAGCGAACCGACGGACGGACTTCAGGTCGGCGAGGTCGAGCAGGCGCAGTTCGGCGTGGGCGTTGGGGACTTCGGTTCGCAGCCGCTCCAGCGCGTCCTGCCCGCGCTCGCGACTGCGGCAGGCGAGTACGACATGGGCGCCGCGACGGGCGAGTTCGCGAGCGGTGACGTACCCGATGCCGCTGTTTGCGCCGGTGACCACGGCCCGGCGCCCGGATTGGCCGGGGATGGAGTCCGGCGTCCAGCGTTCGTGCAGGGAGGCTCGGGCGGACGCCCGGAGGTGAGGGGTCATGGGACCTCGATCCGTGGGTGGGTCAGGAGCATGGGGGCGCAACAGGCGCACCAGGACGCAGGAGTGCGCAGGAGGGCGCAGGCGCATTGCAACTTCGAGTTGCAATATGCTGATGCTGTCGTAAGTCCGCCACTAACGCAACCAGGAGTTGCAATGGAGTCCTCCGGGTCGTCCTCAGGGCGTGGCCCCGCTGTCGGGCGGGGCAACAAGATGCGTGCCGCCGTGCTGGAGGCGACCGTCACCGAGCTCACGGAGACCGGGTACGCCGCACTGACCGTCGAGGGCGTCGCCCAACGGGCCGGCGTGCACAAGACGACGATCTACCGGAACTGGAAGACCTCCGACGGCCTGATCGCGGACGCGCTGACCCGCCACTTCGCCACCGCCATCACGATCCCCGACACCGGGGCGGTGGAAAGCGACCTGCGCGCACTGACCCGCTCGCTCGTCACCACGATGACCACACGCGCGGGCCGCGCCCTGCTGGCCACCGTCCTCTCGGACGCCGGGCGCCTGCCGCAGCTCACCGAGATCAAGCGCGCACTCTTCGAGGACCGCTTCCGGCGGGCGGAACCCGTGGTGACCCGAGCCGTCGAGCGCGGCGAACTGCCCACCGAAACCGACCCCGACGAACTCCTCAAGGCCCTCGTTGCGCCGATCTACTTCCGCCTCGTGTTCACCGACGAACCGGTCGACGAGACGACTGCCGACCGGGCAGTGGCCGTTGTCCTGGCCGCCGCGCACGCCCGCGCGCTGCCGGCTACATGACCGAACCCGAGCGCAGGGGCGAGGAGCTCGGCGGCGGGTGCGGGCGCAGCAGCGCGGCTGGGGAGCGCACCGGCCTTCGGAGCCGCCCTTCCCTCGCCCGCGCTGGTCCGCCGCCCACATCGGCCGAATTTCCCGGTCCGTCAGGCGCGGCTCCGTGTCGTTTCCGGCTCGCGCAGCGGCGCTGCCGCGCGGCGCGGGAGCAGTAGGGGCGTCGCCAGGAGCAGTACGCCGGCCAGGCCGATGGCCGTACGCGGGCCGAGCAGGGCGCCCAGCACGCCCCAGACGGCCGTCAGGAGCGCGGTCGAGGTCTTGGTCGTCACCGCCCAGGCGGACAGCGTGCGGGCCACCCGGTCGGACGCGGTGCGCTCAAGGCGGTAGGTGGCGTAGACGGGGTTGAAGACCGCGCAGCAGAAGATGATCCCGAACTCGACGCCCATCACCAGCAGCAGTCCCCCGGTACCCGGCCCCGGGAGGGCCAGCCCGATGGGGCAGAGCGCGCGCAGCGTCCCGGCCGCGACCAGGACCCGGTGCTGCCCGAATCGGGTGGCGAGCGGTCGGGCCAGCCGTGAACCGAGCAGGCCGCCGATGGAGGGCACGGCGAAGGCGAGGCCGTACTGCCATGGGGTGAACCCGAGCCGGCCGAGCATCAGGACGACCAGCAGCGGCTCGGCGGCCATCAGCAGGCCGTTGAAGCAGGCGGTGTTGAAGAACAGCGGACGCAGCGTCGCATCGGCGAGGATGTACCGCCAACCGTCGAGCAGGTCCCCGGCCCGCATGCGCGCGGCATCCGGGCGCTCGGGCCGCGGCTCGTGGCCGCCCGTCGCGCGGATGCCCAGGGCCGAGAGCAGGTAGCTGACCGCGTCGGCCACCACCGTCGCCACCGGGCCGAGGAGCCCGATCGCCGCGCCGCCCAGCGGCGGTCCGATGATCGTGGTCGTCCAGGTCGTGGACTCGAATCGGGCGTTGGCGACGAGCAGGTCCTCGGCCGGCAACAGCGTCTTCAGGTACGCGCCGGAGGCGGCGCGGAAGGTGATGTCGGCCGCCGCGACGACGACCGAGACCAGCAGGAGCTGAAGAAAGCCGAGCACGCCGAGGGCGAAGGCGGTGGGGATCGTCAGCAGCGCCGCGAACCGCACCAGGTCCATCGCGATCAGCACCGGCCGCTTGCGGCGGAATTCCACCCAGGGGCCGAGCGGCACCGCCACGGCCGCGCCCACCGCAGCGCCCGCGGAGGACAGCGCGGCGACCTCGGCCGGTCCGGCGTGCAGCACCTGGACGGCGATCAGCGGGAAGGCACCGAAGGCGAGCCACGTGCCGAGCGCGCTGGTCCCGTACGCGCCCCAGAGCCAGCCGAACCGCCGGCCCAGACGGTGTCCGAGCAGATGTCCCCGCCGGCGCCCGCTCCTCATGCCCGACACCCCTCACCACTCACCCGCACGATCATCCGCGACCGGAAGCATCAAAGCGGGCAGCAGGCCTGGGGACCAAACGACCAGCCTGCGGACCGACGACCAGAGGGACAGCGATCACAACGAACGGTTGTGTCGTGAAGGCATCGGCCTGCCGCGTCGGCCGGCTGCCGCCCGGAATGGCGTGGTCGTCCCGGGCCGGGCAGGGTGGTGCTGCCCCCACGCCCTTCGCCTCGGACGTCTCGGAGGTACGTCGATGCCCCAGAAGGCAGTAGCGGTGCCAAGTCCGCCGAACGCCCGGGCCGGCACCATCACGGTCCGCGGCCGCTCCGGCGACCTGGTTCGGCTGGGGTCCGTCGCCGCCGGGTACGCCGTCGTCCAGCTCCTCCTCGCCGTACGGGGCACCGGCCTGGGGTGGGATGAGACGGTGTACGTCAGCCAGGTGTCCCCCGCCTCCCCGGCCGCGTTCTTCAGCGCTCCCCGCGCCCGCGGGATCACCTACTTGGTGGCCCCGGTCGTCGCGATCACCTCCTCCGTACTGGCGCTGCGGGTCTACCTGGCAGTTCTGGCGGCCGCGGGACTACTGCTCTCGCTGTGGGTGTGGAGACGGCTGCTTCCCACCCCCGTGCCGGCTCTGGCGGGGGGCCTGTTCGCGGGGCTGTGGACGACCGTGTTCTACGGTCCCCAGGCCATGCCCAATCTCTGGGTGGCCTTCGGGGCGCTTTTCACCGTCGGGTGCTTCCTGAGGGCTGCCCGCCATCCCGCGGACCGCCTCGCCCTGGCCGGCGTCGCCTCGGGGGTGGCATTCACCGCACTCATGCGGCCCGGTGACGCGGTCTGGCTGGTCCTGCCTCTGCTCTGCGTCGCGCTGGCCGTTCCTCCCTGGCGACGGGCCGCCCTTGCGGCGGCGCTGGTCGTCGGCCTCGTTGCGGGCTGCGCGGAATGGGCCGTCGAGGCCCACCTCCGCTACGGCGGCGTCCTGCCCAGGCTGCGAAGGGCCAGTGAGATCCAAGGCGGTCTGGGCTGGAACCCGGCGTTCGCCGACCAGATGCGCTCGCTCGACGGGCGGACCCTGTGCCGCCCGTGCGATGTGCCGTGGTCCCGGCCCGTCACGGCCCTGTGGTGGTTCGCCGTGCCACCGCTGACCGCGGGCGGCCTCTTCGTCGCATTCCGCAGCGGGAGGCTGAAGCAGGTCGCCGTGCCCACTGCGGTCGCGCTGTTCCTTGCCGTGCCTTACCTCTTGATGATCGGATATGCGGCTCCGCGTTTTCTGCTGCCCGCATACGGGCTGCTCGCCCTCCCGGTCGCACTGGGCCTGGCACGGCTGATCACCGCGTGCCGCACCCGCCCGCTGGCCCTCGGCGCGCTCTGTGCCGCCCTGGTCGCCCATCTGGCTCTGCAGTTCGCGATCGCCGGTGGCGCAGCGGCCCGCAGCCGCGCCGACCGGGCGGCATTCACCGCAGTCGCCGGCGAACTCCGCCGCCTGGGTGTGCGCCCGCCATGCGTCCTCAGCGGCACAGAGGCGGTCCGTGCCGCGTTCGCCACCGGATGCGCCGCCCGGCAGGTGTACGGGGGCCACGACGGCAGCATCACCGCCCGCGGGCTCATCTCCCTGGCGCGGACCCGACCGACGGCAGTGCTGGTGTCGGGTGGCCTTCAACCACCGCCTTGGGCTCACGACTGGCACCCTCACCCGCTGCCCGATTTGCCGGGCCGGCCCGGTTACCGCGCGTACCTGGCACCCTGGGCGCGCCAGGAGCCGATGCCCGCCCCGCCAACTGGGGCACTCCACAAGAGGGATGCGATAGGCTGAACGCGTTCAAATCGACGAGGATCGAGGAACGCATGGCAGTCGTCGCGGACACCGCATCGGGCGCAGGGCGAGCCGGCAGGGCGGGGAGCCGTGCCGCTCACCCCTGGCAGACGAGGATCGGGCTGACGGCTCTGGTCCTCCCGCTGCCCTGCGCCCTCGCGGTCGCCGTCGATGGCGGGCCGGTCTTCCTGCTCGTCGTCCCCGCGCTCCTGCTCGGGGTGCCGCTCATCCTCCGTGGGAACCGTGCCTGGTTCATGACGTCCTGTGTGGTCGCCGCTGTCCTGGTACTGGGGTGGTCGGTCATGGGCGTCCTCGAAGGAACCTGGATGTACCTGCCGTCGACGCCCCTGCTGATCTGTGCAAACTTCGCCGATCCCCGCGCATACCGGACACCTGCGACGATCGCCACTGCCCTGGCGTGCCTGATCTCCGTACCGTGCGCACTGCTCGCCTACACCGCCGCCATGACGCTCATGAAGCCGTAGGACGGGGCCGCTCACCATCGAGGACTCGGACGGCTACCGCCTGGTGCTCTGCTCCCGTGCCGGGTGCTGAGCCGCCGGGGTCGACAGGCCCGCCTCCTGGGCATCGATGAGCTCGTCCCAGTGCTCACGCGTCCACGCGCACGCCGCGTCGAGGGGGCCCAGCAGCCCGCGGCCGAGTGCGGTGAGCGCGTACTCGACGCGGCGCTCGGGCGTCTCGTGCTCGGTGCGGACGACGAAGCCGTCGCGCTCCAGCCCGCGCAGCGACTGGGTCAGCGACTTGGAGGTGATGCCGCGCAGCGGGACCTTCAACTCCGAGAAGCGGCGCGGGCCGCCCTCCAGGCAGCGGAGGATCAGCGTGGCCCACTTGTCGCCGATCCGGAACGGCACCAGCGGCGAGGGGCAGACGGGGTCGAACATCTCTGGATGCAACGGCTCGCTCATGATCCACACGGTAGGCCGGTATCCGGTCGGTGACCAACCCTCCGCGGCACCTGTCCCGACGGCGGCCACGGGTAACCGGGACATCGGCTGCCATTTCACTCGGGCGAGGGATCGACGCCTCATCCTGGCCGAACCGGGCGGCATCGCGGCACGGCGCCACCGTGGTGGCACGCGGGCCGCGCCGCGCAGCCCGGCCGGGGGATCAGCCCCCGATGGGCCGGAAGATCCCGCCGGGAATGACCACCGGACGGTCGATCGCCTTGAAGCGGTACTCCATGCTCACGTCGTCGATCAGGAACGGCATCCGATTCGCCGAGTCCTCGATCGCCATGAAGCTGATGTTCACCTTCTGCGGAGACGAACTGTAGAAGGCGTCGGGCAGCGTGACCGTCACCTTCTCGTAAGAACCGCTGGTGCCCGCCTTGTTCATGCGGTCGTGCAGCTCGTAGGGCGTGCCGTCCTCCGCCGTGGCCTCCACGATCAGCTGGCGGAAACCGAAGCCGCTCGCCCCGCCGCTGACCACGTCGCTGCGCACCCAGAACGACAGCACCGGAACCCGGTACGCCGGGACCGTGACCTGCTGCGAGATGCGGCTCACGCCGGTCAGGCCCTGACCGCCCAGCTCCGCCTTGCCGGTGCCCGAGTGTGCCGGCCACGCGGAGGCGTTGTTGATGGGGTGCCCTGCGAACGGGGTCACCTTCTCGTTCCAGGACAGGTTGCCGCTCTCGAAGCCGGGATTCACGATCTCGGACGTGCCCGCGCTGGCGGTCGGTGCGGCCATGAACATGCCTGTGGCTGCGACGGCGGTGGCGGCGGCGAGAATGCTCGCTCTCCGCGCTCTATTTCTCATGGGTCTCCTGGCTGTTTCTCGATTCCGAACGGGGACGCGCCGCAACAGCCGGGCGGCCGGCCGTCCCCCGCACGCCCCTGACGACATGTCAAGAGATGCTGCGGCGGGCCCTGCCCGAGGAGTACGGTGGTCAGCCGCCTCAGCCGCGGCGCACACTGTAACGCCTCGGTGTGACAATCCGGCCAGGGGCCCCGGTCGGCCGGTTCTGGCACTTGTCCTACGGGCCTCCAAGCCCGGCATGACTTCTCCCCCGACCGCTCACGGGAGCGCAGGACGCGTGCGCCCGGTGTCACGGGCCCGAAGATGGGCACGAGCGGTTGCATGACTCTGTTGCTGCTGTTCCTGCTGCCTCTCGGGCTGGCCCTCGTGCTGCTGACGACCGGCGAACCGCACAAGCACGGCCGGCACCGCCACCCCCGCTGAACACCCGCCCGGACCTGTACGCGCCGCGCGCCGTCCGGCAGCCGCGTGCCGTGCTCGCGTCCTGTGGCGGTTCGCTCTGCCGAAGCGGATGACGTCGGTGGACGGTGCCGGCCCCAGTGGCCCTGACAGCCCCGCCGCCGCGGCCCTGCGGTCTCTCGCCCCGGTGAGGAACCCGACCAAGTGGCGCCGGGCAGCGGCGCGGGTGGTGGCCGTACGTACGCCAAGGGGCCGGGCGCTGCGTGCTCGGTGATGGCGGCGGTCCTGCATAACCGGCCCCGGCCGCGGGCTCGGCGCGGCCCCGTCTCCACGCATCCGTGAGTGCGCGCCGCGCAGCCGCCGTCGCGGGTCGTCGGCTCGCCGTCGTCGCGAACGCGGCCGCTCCGCGGTTACGTTCCACCGACCGGCCAAACCCGGCCCTGGAGGGCCGGGTTGGCCTGCGAGATCCTCCGTCAGGCGGTGCAGCGGATCATGGTCAGCGGCCGGTTCGCGGCGTAGTCCGCCCAGAAGTCCTCACCGAACTCCTCCACCCCGGCTTCCGAGACGTCCAGCGGAACCCACTCGATCCCGGTGAACCCGGCAGCCGTCAGTGTGTGCTCGTACGTCTCCTTCGACGGCGTGGTGGCCTCGAACGAGACCGGCGGATCCAGCAGGGCCGTGAGCCGGATCCCCCGGCCGATCTCGTTGTCCTTGCCGGTTGCCTCGCACAGGAACCCGTACTTGGCCAGCGACGGGCCGTCGAAGTCGAAGCCCGGGTCCTGCACGAACAAGAAGAACCCGCCGCCGGGAACGAGGCTGCGCCGGACGTTGCGCATCATCTGCTCGATCTCGGCAACGTCGCTCGCGTAGTTGAAGGCCTGCACGGCCACGGCGACGTCGAATGGTTGATCGAAGTCTCGCAAGGTGACCGTGTCACCGACTTCGTATTCGACGCCGAGGGGCTCGGACTGCTCGCGGGCCTCGGCGGCGTCGATCATCGCGCTGGAGATGTCGAACCCGAAGACACGGGACGCTCCGCGGCGCTTGAGCTCGCGGCTGTAGAAGCCGGTACCGCAGGCGACGTCCAGTACGGACTTGCCGGTGACGTCGCCGACCAGGGCGAGGAAGCCCGGTACCTCGGTGTAACGAATGATGGGCAGGGTCTTGAAGCCTTCGAATGCTTCGCCGATGCCGTCGTACAACTGACCACTCATCGTGGCGTTTCCCCTCGATTTGTGGCGTCGGCTCCCAGAACGAGCCGCGGCCCTCGGCAGGAAGTCTCCTCCGTCATCCAGGGGACTTCGTACTGGTGGAAGGTACAAATATGCGGGGGGCATGACCGAGGTGAGTCCAAAAGGGCCAGCGAGCAGAAGCGGCAGAAGAAGGCGCTGCGGAGCGGGCGTTGGAGGAACGGCGCAAGACGCTGCTGGATGCGGCCGACGCCGGAGTGGTGCGGGAGCCCGGCCTTCCGTGGAGGCGGACACACCTGACCGGACCCCGGCGTCCTCCGCTTCTGGAGATCACTGCAAGGCTGCCGCCAGCAGCGCGGCCGCATCGGCGATCAGCGGTTCATCGGCCGGCGCGGCGGGATCGTGCTGGGTGGAAAGGACCGCCATCGTGATCGGTCCTCGGCCGGGCGGCCAGGCGATGCCCACGTCGTTGGTGGTGCCGTAGCCGCCGGTGCCGGTCTTCTCCGCCACGCTCCAATCCTTCGGCAGGCCGGCGCGCAGCCGGTTGCCGCCGGTCGTGTTGCCCAGCAGCCACCCGGCCAGCCGCTCCCGATCCGGCGTACTGAGAGCATCCCCGATGGTGAGCCGGGCATAGGTGCGGCCGATGGCCTGCGCGCTCGTGGTGTCGGTCACCCTTCCCGGCTCGCCGGAGTTCAGTGCGGGCTCCCACCGGTCGAGCCGGGTCACCCGGTCGCCGAGGGACCGACAGAAGCGGGTGACCGCGTCCGGGCCGCCGAGCTCACGCAGCAGGAGATTGGCGGCGGCGTTGTCGCTGTGGTCGATGGCTGCCGCGCACAAGTCCTCGACGGTCATGCCGGCTTCGAGGGTCTCGGACATACCTGTGACCGGCGCGTAGCCCGACTCCGTGACGTCCGTCTTCGTGTACCGGATGCGCTTGGCGAGAAACCTGCCGTCGCGGTCGAGGTCCCTCAGCACCGCGGCCACGGCGATCGTCTTGAAGGTCGAGCACATGGGAAACAGCTCGTCCGCGCGGTACAACACTGCCCTGCCGGTGACCGCGTCAGCCGCGAAGACGCCCAGTCGTGCCGAATGCGCCCGCTCAAGTGCACGCAGCCGGCCGGCGATCCCGTCCTCCCCGGCGCCCTTCGCGAAGGCCCTTCCCCCCGGGGGGAGAACGACAGCGAGAGCGGTCGCGGCAGCCCCGCCGAGGATCCGACGCCGACCGGGGAGCACATCCATGAGCACTTCCTCTTGTTCGTGTGGCCGCCCGCGACCAACAGCCCTCTTTTTCTGGGCAACCCATCCCATTCATCCCCTATGGGGACGCGGCTCCACACGGAATCGTTCCGTCCTGTTGACTGCCGCAATCGCCGGGCAGCTGCTCACCTCCTCTTCCCCAGACCCGACCGGGCGTACGAGCGCGGCCGGTGAGCCGGCCGGCCCCAGCCCGGACCTGCGACGGCGCGCTCCCTTGCCCCCGGCCCTTCCTGTTACGTTGCCCGGTGTGGTGTTCACTGCTGTGGTGATCGGCTGCCGATGAGGGCAGCACAGGGTTTGCCCGTCACGATCGTGGGTGCCTGCCTGCGGGACGGCCGCGGCGGGAGCCCGACCGCGGTGCTGGAGGAGACGGCGCTCGGTGACGACCAGCGCCGCCGTGTGCCGGAGCTGGCCGGGACTTCGCACGCCGTCTTCGTCTCCCCGCCCGGCCGCGGGCCGGACGGTGCTCCGGTCTCCTTGCGCTTCTTCACGTCCGAGGGGGAGCTGCCCGCCTAATCAGCTCCGTTGCCGGTCGATATCCTGCGCGGCATGATCACATCGTATGAGGGCCTTGACGATGCCGGGGTTGCGACGGCAGCGGTTCGTGCCGGGATGGACGTCGTACGCGGCTCGTACGGCCGACGGCTCAACCGCATAGACAAGGGCGCCGGAGACTTCGCCACCACCGCCGACGTCGAGGCCGAGAAGGCGATCCTCGGCGTCATCCGTGCCGCTCGGCCCGACGACGCCGTGCTCGGGGAGGAGGGCGGGCAGCAGGGTGCTGCAGAGGCTGCACGGCAGTGGCTGGTGGACCCGTTGTGCGGCACGCTGAACTACGCCGTCGGCAACATGCTGGTGGCCGTCAACGTGGCGCTGCCCGGCGGTGCGGCGGCGGTGGGAGACCCGTTCAGCGGCGAGGTCTTCTGTACCGACGGTGCGACCGCCTGGGTGCGGCACGACGACGGCGACGCAGAGCTGGTGCCCACGCCCGCCACCCACCTCGTGGACGTCAACCTGGACCCGCCCTTTCCCGGCGCGCCGGCGTTCCGGGCCGTGGACCTCTTGGCCCACCCCGAGTTCGTCGCACGTTTCCGGCCCCGGGTGGTCTCCACGACACTCGCGTTGGCCTGGGTCGCCGCCGGCAAGCGGGCCGCGTACGTCACCGATGGCGGAGATCTGTCGCAGAGCGTGCATTTCGCGGCCGGTATTGCTCTGTGCCGAGCCGCCGGCTGCGTTGTCACCGGAGTCGACGGCGCCCCGATCGGAGAGGCCGGCCGCGGGCTCGTCGTGGCCGCCGATCTGGAGACTCACGAGCGGCTGATCTCGATGATTTCCGGCCGAGGCGGGCGCCGCGCCTGATTGGTCATCCCGCATGCGGGGCCCTTGGACCCGGCTCCGCGCGGTCCGATGGCGCCGGTCAGCTGACGCCGCGCCGCCGACGGCGGCGTTGGCCGACCTCGCCGGGCTCCGTCCGACCGTGGTGACTACGCCACCGGGGTCGGTCCCGGACACCGCCCTGCCCGGCGTCTGACCCGCGCGCAACCGACCGAGCAACCATGGCGGTATGGCAGCTGCGACGCGCGCCACGCCGCCGGACGGCGATGAGGCGGTGCACGTCCGCCGGACGCGAGGAGGAAACGCCGTGATCGTCGACTGTGCGCACTACCGCGACGGGCGCCGGCAGCAGGAAGGCCCGATGTCGCTGGAGCAGGCGGCCGCATGCCGAGAGCAGGGCGGCTTCGTCTGGCTGGGGATCTTCGAACCCGGTCCCGAGGAGATGGACAAGGTGCGGGAGAGCTTCGGACTGCACGAACTCGCCGTCGAGGACGCCCAGACCTTCCACCTTCGCCCCAAGGCCGAGCAGTACGAGGACGGCACCGAGCTGATCATCCTGCGCACCGCACGCTACGACGACGAGCGCGAGGAGGTGGACACCGGCGAGATCAGCATCTTCCTCTCCGAGCGCTTCGTGATCACCGTGCGCCAGGGCATCGCCAGCGAGCTGCACGGGGCCCGCAGCCGGCTCGAACGCCGACCCGAGCTGCTGCGCACCGGCAGCGTCTCGACCTTGTGGGCGATCCTCGACCAGGTCGTCGACAGCTACGCGCCGGTCGTCGCGGAACTCGACCGCGACATCGAACAGATCGAGGCCACCGTCTTCTCCGGGGCGGTCGCCCCGACCGAACGGATCTACTTCCTGAGGCGTGAGGCCACCGACTTCTACCGCGCCGTGCACCCGCTGCTCACGGTCCTCTCCCGCCTGCTCAAGCCCGGCAAGTCGCCGTCCGAACTCCTGCCGTACTTCCACAACGTGCACGACCACCTGCTGCTGGTCAACGAAGAGGTGGCCGCCCAGCGCGACCTCCTGGCCACCGTCCTGGAAGCGAACATCGCGGTGATCTCCGTCGAGCAAAACAAGATCAATTTGCGGCAGAGCGCCACGATGGAGCAGCTCACGATCCTCGCCACCGTCTTCCTGCCCCTGTCCTTCGTGGTCGGCTTCTTCGGCCAGAACTTCTCCTGGCTGGTGGGGCGGATCAGCGGCTTCACCGCGTTCCTCACCCTCACCGTCATCGGCCTGCTGCTGCCGTGCCTGGCGCTGTACGTCTGGCTCCGCCGCCGACGGCACCCGGCGGAGCCCAGCCCGGACATCCCGGCAGGCCTGCGGGACGGACACCCGTAGTCCCGGTCGCCCGAGTCCCCCTCCGGAACGAGGGCAGGACTTGGTCGGCGCGGGCGGGCTCCGGCTGCGGGCCCCGCTGCAGCGGCGTGGCTGCGGCGTCAGCCCCGGGCGGCGACCGCCGCCTCAAGGAAGGTCCAGCCGTCGAACCTCGCCTCCCGCCTCTCCCCCGGTTCCCACCCGCGGGCCAGTGCGGTGTCGAGCAGGAACCGTACGGTGCCCGGTTCGTGCAGGTTCAGGGCGCCGACACCGACGGCCCCCACCTCGCCCGACCCCGTGGTGAAACCCGAGACGTACCGGCCGGGGCCCTCGTCGAAGACGAAGCGCAGCATGCCGCCGGTGGCCGACGGATGCGAGCGCAGGGTGAGGGTCTTGCGGCAGCCGCCGTTCTCCAGCACGCAGTGGCCGTGGCGGACCGTCCACATGTAGGTGCGCCCGTCGGCGACGAGCCGGCGGGACTTCTTCGAAGAGCGGGGCATGCGGCCGAGCCTATGCGGGCGGGCACGAGGATCCCCAAGGGGTTTCCTCCACCGCCGAAGCGGCGCACTCGGGGTTCGGCACGATAGCGTGATGATCATGGCGGACTGGGGATCCGGGCCGCTTTGGCGGCGGACGTCGAGGCGGTGGCCGAGTTGCGGGCCGTGGTACTGCGGGCGGATCTGGAACGGTGCGACCGCGAGGGCACCCTGGTCCGGCTGAACGTCCTGCAGGGCAGTCCGGCCCGGCGGCTCTACGAACGGCACGGGTTCACAGGGGAGGCCGAGGATCCGGTGGACGTGTTCATGGTGCGCGAGCCGACCTCGACCGTGCACGACTCCTGATCGGCGCCGTTCTTCGGGCGGTAGGACATCCGACCACCACGTCCCGCCCACCCCCACCGTGCAGAAGGCAGGGCGGACACCGGATCGCTCGTCGTCGCAGCGGACGCTAGGGCCTGTGTGATGTCGTGATCAGTTTCTGGGTTCTGCCTTCTTCGCGGAGTCGAACCCGGTAGGACTGGGGTCGTGACACGCAGGCAACTCACCAATGCCCAGTGGAAGTTCATCGAGCCGTATCTGCCGATCGGTAGGTACGGCCCGTACCCGGAGCGGTTGCGGGAGCAGTTCGAGGGTGTGGTCTGGCGGTTCCGGTCCAGTGCCCAGTGGCGGGAGATGCCTGCCGAGTTCGGTCCCTGGGCCACCGTCTACGGACGCTTCCGCGTCTGGC
>NZ_JBEZBN010000088.1:0-17776 GCF_040647115.1 Streptomyces sp. NPDC044571 | reverse complement strand
CACTAAAAACAACCCTCCCACCCCCCCCCCTAACCCTAGCGCCCCACAACCGCTGCGGGCCCCCCCCCCCCCGGGGGGGCCCCCCCTTCGGCCTGTCCAGGGCCCCTCAGAGGCCCTGGACGCCCTGCTCAGACGAGGTCGCCGCCCGGGAGCTCGACCTTGGCCCCCAACTCCACGAGCTTGTCCATGAAGTTCTCGTAGCCGCGGTTGATCAGGTCGATGCCGTGGACGCGCGAGGTGCCCTCGGCCGCCAGCGCCGCGATCAGGTACGAGAACCCGCCGCGCAGGTCCGGGATCACCAGATCGGCGCCCTGCAGCTTGGTGGGGCCGGAGACGACCGCCGAGTGCAGGAAGTTGCGCTGGCCGAAGCGGCAGGCGGAGCCGCCCAGGCACTCCCGGTACAGCTGGATGTGCGCGCCCATCTGGTTCAGCGCCGAGGTGAACCCCAGCCGGGACTCGTAGACCGTCTCGTGGACGATGGAGAGGCCGGCGGCCTGGGTCAGGGCCACGACCAGCGGCTGCTGCCAGTCGGTCTGGAAGCCGGGGTGCACGTCCGTCTCCAGCGCGATCGCGTTGAGCGGACCGCCCGGGTGCCAGAAGCGGATGCCCTCGTCGTCGATCTCGAACGCGCCGCCCACCTTGCGGTAGGTGTTGAGGAAGGTCATCATCGAGCGCTGCTGCGCCCCGCGGACGTAGATGTTGCCGCCGGTCGCCAGCGCCGCGGACGCCCAGGAGGCGGCCTCCAGGCGGTCCGGGAGCGCCTTGTGGTTGTAGCCGCCCAGGCGGTCCACACCGGTGATCCGGATGGTCCGGTCGGTGTCCATGGAGATGATGGCGCCCATCTTCTGCAGGACGCAGATGAGGTCCTCGATCTCCGGTTCCACGGCGGCGTTGCTGAGTTCGGTCACGCCCTCGGCCAGAACGGCCGTCAGAAGCACCTGTTCGGTCGAACCGACCGACGGGTACGGCAGGCGGATCTTGCAGCCCCGGAGCCGCTGCGGGGCCTCCAGGTACTGGCCGCCCTCCCGCTTCTCGATGGTCGCACCGAACTGGCGCAGCACGTCGAAGTGGAAGTCGATGGGCCGGCCGCCGATGTCGCAGCCGCCGAGGCCCGGGATGAAGGCGTGGCCGAGGCGGTGCAGCAGCGGGCCGCAGAAGAGGATCGGGATGCGGGACGAGCCCGCGTGGGCGTCGATGTCGGCGACGTTCGCGCTCTCGACGTGGGTCGGGTCGAGCACCAGCTCGCCCGGCTCCTCGCCGGGGCGCACGGTCACGCCGTGCAGCTGGAGCAGCCCGCGGACGACCCGGACGTCGCGGATGTCGGGGACATTGCGGAGCCGGCTGGGTTCGCTGCCGAGCAGAGCGGCGACCATGGCCTTGGGCACGAGGTTCTTCGCACCGCGGACACGGATCTCGCCCTCAAGCGGGGTACCGCCATGGACAAGCAGAACGTCGTCACTGTCTGTGCCGGTCATGAATCTCGCGTTCCGGAGGGGGTCCTCCCGGCGGTGGCCAGGGGGATGGTGGGCAGGGGCCAGGGGAAAAGGGTAAGGGGCACGACCCCCCGTTCCGTAAGGCCGACGCGGCCGGGGAGCTGTCATGAATCAGCCACAACACCCTGAGTGCGCACCCCATGGCGGAGTGTCGCGTTCCGGGCAATGCGGCCGTGCCGCGTGTGTCGTTCGCGTGTCGCTCGCGTGCAGCACCCGTGCGGGCGTCCGTACGGCATCCGTGTGATCCGGAGCCGCGCGCTCCTCCCTGCTGCCGTGCGCCCCTGGGCCGTATGCGAACCGATCTCCTCCCGGGCTCCCCCTCAAGGGGGAATGTGCGAGATCATGGCGCCATGACCGAGGTGTCCTCCCTCACAGGGCGGCTGCTCGTGGCCACCCCCGCCCTCGCGGACCCGAATTTCGACCGCGCGGTGGTGCTCCTGCTCGACCACGACGAGCAGGGCTCGCTCGGCGTGGTCCTCAACCGGCCCACCCCGGTGGGTGTCGGTGACATCCTGCTGCCGTGGGCGACGCTGGCCGGCGATCCGGGAGTGGTCTTCCAAGGCGGCCCGGTGGGACTGGACTCGGCCCTGGGGGTCGCGGTCATCCCGGGCGAGGAGGGGCCGATCGGGTGGCGCCGGGTCCACGGGGCGATCGGCCTGGTGGACCTGGAGGCCCCGCCGGAGCTGCTGGCCTCGGCCCTGGGCTCGCTGCGCATCTTCGCGGGGTACTCCGGCTGGGGGCCCGGGCAGCTGGAGATCGAGCTCGGTGAGGGCGCCTGGTACGTGGTGGAGTCGGAACCCGGTGACGTGTCCTTTCCCGCCCCCGAGCGGCTGTGGCGGGCCGTACTGCGCCGCCAGCGCAACGAGCTCGCGATGGTCGCCACCTATCCGGACGACCCGTTGCTCAACTGACCCGCGCGGGGGTCGGTACCCTGGCTTTTATGAGCACTCTTGAGCCCGAGCGCGGGACTGGTACGGGGACCCTCGTAGAGCCGACGCCGCAGGTGTCCCACGGCGACGGCGACCACGAGCGCTTCGCCCACTACGTCCAGAAGGACAAGATCATGGCGAGCGCACTCGACGGGACCCCCGTCGTCGCGCTCTGCGGCAAGGTGTGGGTGCCGGGCCGGGACCCGAAGAAGTACCCGGTCTGCCCCATGTGCAAGGAGATCTACGAGTCCATGGGCCCCGGCGGGGACAAGGACAAGGGCGGCAAGGACAACTAGTCCGGCCGGTCGGCTCAGCTCGGCTCGGCTTGGCCCGGTCGGCTCGGGCTCACCAGGCTCGGCCGGCTCGGCGGACCGAGGCCCCCGGGGTACGCACGGGCGTACCCCGGGGGCCTCGTGCGTACTAGGGTCGGCGGGTGGCGAGCACGGTGCGGAACGGGCGTTGCGCACCGCGCAACGCCCCGCCTGTCTCCGTTCGCTCGCTCCGGTCGCTCCGGTCGCTCCGTTCGCTGCGAAAGGCCCGACGCATGGACCTGATCCCGCTGCCCCAGGCCGTCGACCTCCGCGAGGACGCGCCCCCGTACGCCTTCGGGCCAGGGCCCGTCCTCGCCACCGGCCCGGGCGCCGGGGGCACCGCGCGCTGGCTGCGCCGGGAGCTCGGCGCGGCCACCGGCTGGGACCTCCCTGAGGCCGGCCCGGGAGCTGCCGCGGACATCCGACTGCGCCTCGACATCGACGGCGTCGCACGGCTCGGGCCCGAGGGCCACCGCATCACGGTCGACGCCACCGGCGTGGAACTGGCCGGGGCCGACGCGGCCGGGCTGTTCTGGGCCGCCCAGACGCTGCGTCAACTGCTGGGTCCCGACGCCTGTCGGCGGGCCCCGCTGGGCGGGCGGGGCGGGCGGGTGTGGAGCCTGCCGCACGGGACGATCGCGGACGCCCCCCGCTTCGGCTGGCGCGGGCTCATGCTCGACGTGGCCCGGCACTTCCTGCCCAAGGACGGCGTCCTGCGCGCCATCGACCTGCTCACCGCCCACAAGCTCAACGTGCTGCACCTGCACCTGACGGACGACCAGGGCTGGCGGGTCGAGATCAAGCGCCACCCGCGGCTGACCGGGGTCGGCGCCTGGCGGCCCCGCAGCCGCTGGGGCCACCGGGCCTCACCCCTGTGGAACGAGACCCCGCACGGCGGCTTCTACACGCAGGACGACATCCGCGAGATCGTCGCCTACGCCGCCGAGCGGCACGTGCGGGTGGTCCCGGAGATCGACGTACCGGGGCACTCGCAGGCGGCGATCGCCGCGTACCCCGAACTGGGGAACACGGACGTGGTCGACACCTCGGCGCTGGGCGTATGGGACGACTGGGGGATCAGCGAGAACGTGCTCGCACCGACCGAGGCCGTGCTGCGCTTCTACGAGGGCGTGTTCGAGGAGCTGCTGGAGCTGTTCCCGCCGGAGGTCTCGCCGTTCGTGCACGTCGGCGGCGACGAATGCCCCAAGGCGCAGTGGCGCGCCTCGGCGCGCGCCCAGGCGCGGATCCGGGAACTGGGCGTGGACGGGGAGGACGGGCTCCAGTCCTGGTTCATCCGGCACTTCGACACCTGGCTCGCCCGCCGCGGCCGGCGCCTGATCGGCTGGGACGAGATCCTGGAGGGCGGACTCGCCCCGGGAGCCGCGGTGTCCTCGTGGCGCGGCTACGCGGGCGGGATCGCCGCCGCGGAGGCCGGACACGACGTGGTGATGTGCCCCGAGCAGCAGGTGTACCTGGACCACCGTCAGGCGGGCGGCCCCGACGAACCGGTGCCGATCGGCTACGTGCGCTCGCTGGAGGACGTCTACCGCTTCGAGCCGGTGCCGCCGCGGCTGCCGGCCCGGGCCGCCGCCCATGTGCTGGGCGCGCAGGCCAATGTGTGGACCGAGGTGATGGAGAACCGGAGCCGGGTCGACTACCAGGTGTTCCCGCGGCTCGCCGCCTTCGCCGAGACGGTGTGGTCGCGGCTGCCGGAGCCGGACGCGCGCGACTACGCCGGCTTCGAGGCCCGGATGGCCGGACATTACCGGCGGTTGGACGCGCTCGGCGTCGAATACCGCCCGCCGGGAGGCCCGTTGCCGTGGCAGCGGCGTCCGGGCGTGCTCGGGCGCCCGATCGAGGGCGAGCCGCCCTTCGTGTGAGCCGGGCGGTGTGAGCGGGGCTGTGTGAGCGGGGCTGTGTGAGCGGGGCGGTGTGAGCCGGGGGAACTCTCGTGGGAATCCCGGGCATTCGGCTGATTCCGCCGCTTTCCCCGATACGGGGTGGACGGGACGTGCAGGGCATGCGGGGTAGGGAGAGCATACGGCGCAAAATGGACGGGCTGGAGCTCCGGGGGGCGCCCGCCGGGCCCTCGCGCCGGGAGGCCGGACCCTCGCGCCGGGAGGTGGGGAAGATGTGCCAGAGTTGCCACGTCCCGGCGGTGAGCACGTACCGTACGGCGGACAGGCGTGAGCGCCGGGACCGGGACATCGGGAAGGGGCAGCTGGGTTGACCACGCACGCACCGCACGCAGTGCACGCACCGCATTCTTCTCAGGGGGCTCAGGGCCCGCAGGCGGCGCAGTCCGTGATGCTGCCGGCCTCGCTCGACGAGGCCGTGGCGGCGCTCACCGCCATGCCCGCGGCCGTGCCCGTCGCCGGTGGCACCGACCTCATGGCCGCCGTCAACGCCGGCCAGCTGCGGCCCGCCGCACTGGTGGGCCTCGGCCGGATCAACGAGATCCGCGGCTGGCAGTACCAGGACGGCCACGCCCTGCTCGGCGCCGGCCTGACCCACGCCCGGATGGGACGGCCGGACTTCGCCGCCCTGATCCCCGCGCTCGCCGCGGCCGCCCGGGCCGCCGGACCGCCGCAGATCCGCAACGCGGGCACGCTCGGCGGGAACATCGCCAGCGCCGCGCCGACGGGCGACGCGCTGCCCGTCCTGGCCGCGCTGGAGGCCGTGCTCCTCGTCGTCGGCCCGGGCGGCTCGCAGCGGGAGATCCCGGTCTCGTACCTGCTGGCCGGCCGCGAGATGCTGCGGCCCGGGGAACTGATCGGCTTCGTGCGGGTGCCGCTGCTGCACGCGCCGCAGGTGTTCCTTAAGGCCACGGGCCGTACGGGGCCGGGGCGCGCGGTGGCGTCCGTGGGGCTCGTACTGGACCCGGCGCGCCGGGGCGTGCGCTGCGCGATCGGCGCGGTCGCCCCGATGCCGCTGCGGCCCCTGGAAGCCGAGCAGTGGGTGGCCTCGTTGATCGACTGGGACGGGGAGCGGAACCTGGCCCCCGAGGCGCTGGAGGCCTTCGGCGAGTACGTCGCGGCCGCCTGCGTCCCCGACCAGGGGGAACCGGTGGCTCCCGGGGTACTGCATCTGCGGCGGACGGTGGCCGTGCTGGCACGGAGGGCCCTGGGGAGGGCGCTGACCTCATGAGCGGGAACGAGAACGAGAACGTGAGCGGTACGACGGAGGACGCGGGGTCCGCGGGCGGCTACGGAGACCAGGGCGGCCAGGGCGCGTACGGCGGTCAGGGCGGTCAGGGCGCGTACGGCGGCCAGGGCGGCCAAGGCGCGTACGGCGGCCAGGGCGGCCAAGGCGCGTACGGCGGTCAGGGCGGTTCCGGCTGGGGCTGGGAGCCGGTCCCGCACGGCGGCGACTTCGACTCCGAGGCGACGGCCTTCGTCAAGCTGCCGCAGGACATGCTGGACGCGCTCGGCACCGGGGAGCCGCTCGCCGCCCCCGGGCACGGCTACGTGCCGCCGCCGATGATCGTGCCGCTCGGCTCCGCCGCCAGTACGGATCCTGCGGCGACGGGCACCTGGACGATTCCGGGGGTGCAGTGGCCGGAGGCGGGCGCGGGCGCGCCCCAGGGCGGGGGCACGGCTCCCGCGGCCGGGGCGGCCTCTCCCGCTCCGCTCGGCGGACCGATCCCGGCGTCGGTCCCGATCCCCGCGTCGGTGGCTGCGGCGTTCGCGGACCCGGCCGGCGGTCCGGCCCCCGCGGAGGAAGGGCACGATCCCGGCGCCACCGCCGAGTGGCGGTTCCCGGAGGCGGTGCAGGAGCCCGAGCCGGTGGCGACCGGGCAGTGGACCCTGCCGGAACTGTCCGAGCAGACGGGCGAGTTCCGCCCGAGCGCCCCGGCGGCGGACTGGAGCCAGGCCCCGGCCACGCTGCCGGGCGGCGCGGCGGCCCCGTGGGCCGCGCACCCCGACTTCGAGAAGGCGCGCGCAGGTGCCCCGC
Organism: Streptomyces sp. NPDC044571; assembly: GCF_040647115.1. NCBI lineage: Bacteria > Bacillati > Actinomycetota > Actinomycetes > Kitasatosporales > Streptomycetaceae > Streptomyces > Streptomyces sp. NPDC044571. Next base: position 11,089 of record NZ_JBEZBN010000088.1, on the reverse strand, counting down.
TGAGCTCCGGCGTGCTTCCGGACGCGCGGGCCGAGGCGGGCGGACCGGGCGGCACCTCGGGCGCGGGCCTGCGGCTGCTCGGCGGTCCCGGCGTCGGCGGCCCGGGGGCCGATGGCGCCGGTGTCGGTGCCGGTGTCGCCGGTGTCGGTGGCCCTTCGCGCGGGCCGCGTGTGCTGGGCGGGCCCGGTGTGGGCACCCTGCCGGAGCCGGCGGCGGTGTCGGAGCCGGTGCCGGAGCCGGTGGCTGCTTCGGCTGCCCCGGAACACGGCCCGGAGTACGGGGCGGGGGCGGCTGCTGCTGCGGGTTCGGCTGCGGTTGCGGCTTCCGCTGCGGTTGAGGCCTCGGTTGAGGCCTCGGCTGCTGCTTCGGCTTCCGCTGGGCCCGAGCCGGAGCCCGTGGCTGCGGCTCCGCACGACATCGAGGCCGCTCACGGCCCGGCGGCGATGCAGGCTGCGGGGGAGCGACCGCACCCGGGGGCGGAGCAGGCCGAGACCCCGGCCGCGGACGCCGCTGCCGGGGATCCCGCCCGGGTTTCCGACGGCGGGGGCGAAGCGGGCGGCGAGGCTCCGGCGGGCGGGGCCGACCCCGCGTACGCGGGCGGCTTCACGGAGGCCGGGGGAACCCTCGGGCAGGGCTTCAGCGCCTCCGCGCAGGGCCCGGACGGTGGCGCGGCGGAGCCCGCCGGGGCGGACGGGCACGGCTTCGCCGAAGCCTCCCTCCCGGGCTCCGGCGAAGACACGGCCGCGTCCGCGCCGGGTGCGGGTACCGCGGACAGCGCTGTGGCGGCGCCGGATGCGGGGACCGCCGAGGGTTTCCCGGGCGAGGAGGCGACGTACGGGGAAAACCAGCCGGAAACCGCCGCCGTCGCCCATCACGAGCACCCGCTGGCTTCCTACGTCCTGCGCGTCAACGGCGCCGACCGCCCCGTCACCGGCGCCTGGATCGGCGAATCCCTGCTCTACGTGCTGCGCGAGCGCCTCGGCCTCGCCGGCGCCAAGGACGGCTGCTCGCAGGGCGAATGCGGCGCCTGCGCCGTGCAGGTCGACGGCCGGCTCGTCGCCTCCTGCCTCGTGCCGGCCGCGACGGCCGCCGGGAGCGAGGTCCGTACGGTCGAGGGGCTCGCGAGCGGCGGGGAACTCTCGGACGTGCAGCAGGCGTTGTGCAGGTCGGGTGCGGTGCAGTGCGGGTTCTGCGTGCCCGGCATGGCCATGACCATCCATGACCTGCTGGAGGGCAACCACGCCCCGAGCGAGCTGGAGACCCGCCAGGCCCTGTGCGGGAACCTGTGCCGCTGCTCCGGCTACAAGGGCGTCATCGAGGCGGTGCGCGAGGTCGTCGCCGAGCGGGAGGCGGCCGGCGCCGCCGACGCGCAGCAGGCGGCAGCGGCCGAGCAGCGCACCCCGCACCTCCCCCACATCCCGCACCAGGCGCCGCCCGGCGAGGGCGGTGTCCACGGAATGCCGGGGGCGCACGGGACCGACGGGCCGCACGAGACCCACCACAACGGAGGCATGGCGTGAGCGGGCACGACGCGGCCACGGCGACGGCGACGGTGACGGTGTCCACGGGGGCGGCGGCCGCCGCTGTCGCCGAGGCGGGCGAGCAGGAAGTCCTGCGCGGAATCGGGGTCTCCGTCCCGGCCGCCGACACCCGAGCCAAGGCCGAGGGCACCTTCCCCTACGCCGCCGACCTGTGGGCCGAGGGCCTGCTCTGGGCCGCCGTGCTGCGCTCCCCGCACGCCCACGCCCGCATCCTGTCCGTCGACACCTCCGCCGCCGCCGAGATGCCCGGCGTGCGGGCCGTCGTCACCCACGCCGACATCCCCGGCGCGAGCACGCACGGCCGCCGGATCGCCGACCGGCCGGTCTTCGCCCACGACGTCGTACGCCACCACGGCGAGCCCATCGCCGCCGTCGCCGCCGACCACCCGGACACGGCCCGCCTCGCCGCGGCCGCCATCGCGGTGGAGTACGAACTCCTCGACGCCGTCACCGACCCCGAGCAGTCCTTCGGCGCCCCGCCCCTGCACCCCGACGGCAACCTGATCCGGCACATCCCGCTGCGCTACGGCGACCCGGAGGCCACCGGCGAGGTCGTCGTCGAGGGCCTCTACCGCATCGGCCGCCAGGACCCGGCGCCCATCGGAGCCGAGGCCGGCCTCGCCGTGCCCCGCCCCGACGGCGGCGTGGAGATCTACACCGCCTCCACCGACCCGCACCTGGACCGCGACCTGGCGGCGGCGTGCTTCGGGCTGGAGCCCGACCGCGTCCGCGTCGTGGTCACCGGCGTGCCCGGCGCCACCGCCGACCGCGAGGACGCGGCCTTCCAACTCCCGCTGGGCCTCCTCGCCCTCCGCACGGGCCACCCGGTCAAACTCGCGGCCACCCGCGAGGAGTCCTTCCTCGGCCACACGCACCGCCACCCGACGCTGCTGCGCTACCGCCACCACGCGGACGCGGAGGGCCGCCTGGTCAAGGTGGAGGCCCAGATCCTGATGGACGCCGGCGCCTACGCGGACTCCTCCGCCGAGTCGCTGGCGGCGGCGGTGGCCTTCGCCTGCGGCCCGTACGTCGTCCCGCACGCCTTCGTCGAGGGCTGGGCGGTCCGTACGAACAACCCGCCGTCGGGCCACGTCCGCGGCGAGGGCGCGATGCAGGTCTGCGCGGCGTACGAGGGCCAGATGGACAAGCTCGCGGCCGCCCTCGGCCTCGACGGCGCCGAACTGCGCCTGCGCAACGTACTGGCCACCGGCGACCTGCTCCCCACCGGCCAGACGGTCACCTGCCCGGCGCCGGTGGCGGAACTGCTGCGCGCGGTACGCGACTTCGAGCTGCCCTCCCTCCCGAAGGACACCCCGGAGGACGAGTGGCTCCTGCCGGGCGGCCCGGAGGGCGCGGGCGAGCCGGGCGCGGTGCGGCGCGGCGTCGGGTACGGCGTCGGCATGGTCCACATGCTCGGCGCGGAGGGCACGGACGAGGTGTCGACGGCCACGGTCAAGGTGGTCGACGGAGCGGCCACCGTGATCTGCGCGGCGGTCGACACCGGCCAGGGCTTCGCCACCCTCGCCCGCCAGATCGTCCAGGAGGTCCTGGGCGTGGACGAGGTGGTGACGGCCCCGGTCGACACGGACCAGCCGCCGGCGGGCCCGTCGGCGCACGGCCGCCACACGTGGGTGTCGGGAGGCGCGGTCGAACGGGCCGCGAAGATGGTCCGCACCCAGCTCCTCCAGCCCATGGCGCACAAGCTGGGCATGTCGACGGAACTCCTCCAGATCCAGGACGGCCGGATCACCTCCTACGACGGCGCCTTCTCGACGACGGTCGCGGAGGCGATGGCGGGCAAGGAACTCTGGGCCACGGCCCAGTGCCGCCCCCACCCCACGGAACCGCTGGACGCGGACGGCCAGGGCGATGCCTTCGTGGGCCTGGCCTTCTGCGCGATCCGCGCGGTGGTCGACGTGGACATCGAGCTGGGCTCGGTACGGGTGGTCGAGCTGGCGGTGGCCCAGGACGTGGGCCGTATCCTCAACCCCCGCCAGCTGGAGGCCCGTATCGAAGCGGGCGTCACCCAGGGCGTGGGCGCGGCCCTGACGGAGAACCTCCGCTCGGCCTCGGGCGTCATCCGCCACCCGGACCTGACGGGTTACGCCCTGCCGACCTCGCTTGACGCCCCGACGGTCCGCATCGTCAAACTGGTCGAAGAGCGCGACGTGGTGGCCCCGTTCGGCGCGAAGGCGGCGAGCGCGATCCCTGTGGTGACGACGCCGGCGGCGGTAGCCTCGGCAGTACGCGCGGCCACGGGCCGCCCGGTGAACAGGCTCCCGATCAGGCCGTCAGCGGCGGTGGCGTCCCCCAACTCGTGACCGTGTGACCCGCATTGCACGTGCAACCCCGAGGTTGGGACTGTCGGCGACGGTCGCTAGAGTGATCGGGTAGGACGTATTACGTGCGCGTGCGAACGGGTGCGAACGGGGACGGGGCGCACGGCGGAAACGCCGTGCCCACGGGGACGACGGGGAATCGGGGAGGCCATCGTGGCAGAGGAGCAGGCTTCGGGCCTGGCTGGGCTGGTGGGCAGTTCGGCGGGGTTGTCGGCGGCGATCATGGCGCAGGCGAAGGCGCTTGAGGTCGACTTCGAGACGTTCAAGGGCTACAAGAAGGTCGTCGACGACCTGCTCAAGAAGCTGGGCGACTCCCCGGCGGACGACAAGAAGCTGGCCCACGTGTCCCTCCCGGAGGGAACGCTGGGCAAGGGCTTCGCGGAGGCCGACGCCCTCTTCAAGACCTATTCGACGGTCCACGAGCAGCTGCAGAACCTCTCCAAGGGCCTGGCCGGCCAGATTGAGGCGCTGGGCATCGCGATCCTGACGTCCGGCAAGGGCTTTGCGGGCGTTGACGAGGAGACGCAGGCACGGATGCGGTCCATCGTCCGCCAGGCCGAGAAGGACTACGTCCCCGAGCGCGACCCGATGGCGAAGCAGAAGAAGGACGCCGAGCACGGCTCGACCGGCGAGACGAACAAGCCGAAGGGCAAGATCTGATGGCGACGAATTTCGAAGGGTTCACTCACCAGCAGCTGCTCGCCATGGTCGCCACCCTCGACCCGGAGACGGTGAAGACCAGGGCCACCCACCTGACCGAGGCCGCAGCCACGATCAAGGAGATCGGCGACGCCCTCAAGAAGCACAAGGTGAAGGGCTGGGAAGGCGAGGCCGCCACCGCGTTCGAGGACTGGACGAGCCGGGCCGGCAACGCGACGCTGCGCCTGAGCGAATACAGCGCCGCGGGCGGCAAGTGGATGGGCGAAGCCGCCCAGATCATGGTCGAGGTCAAGAAGAACATGCCCTCGTACGACACGGCGATGGCGGAGAACCTGGCGGCTGCCAAGCAGTTCCACAACGACCCGGACTCGGCCAAGCTGGCCCAGATCGCCAGCGTCAAGCTGAACAGCGACCACCAGAAGGCCGTCGACGCCCTGACGAAGCTCGCCGGGTCGTACGACCAGTCGTCGACGCAGATGGGCAAGGTCGAAGTCCCGACGTTCCCGCCGCCACCAGGTGATTTTGTGCCGGTGAATGTCGATGGTGGGCAGGACGTCTCGCGTTCCGGAGGCAGTTACGGAGGCGCCTCAGGATCCGGCAACTCCTCGTACGCGGCTTCGACCCAGCGGAGCGGTGGCCCGTCCAACGAACCCGGGTGGGTACCTGGCCATCAGCCAGATCCCACGCCGCCCGTGACGACCGGACCTGCGCCGGTTCCGGTGATCCCGGACCACGATGTGGACGTTGACCTCGACCACGTGGCGACCCTGCCGGAGAAGACCGTTCCTCCGGTCGTCAGCCTGCCCACCGGCCCCGGTCCCGTCCCGGGCGGTCCCACCCCCGTTGGACCGTTGCCGACCATGACGTTTCCCCCGATGAGTGGACCGTCGCTGCCCGGCGGTGGTGGCCCCATCAGCAAGCTCCCGCCTCTGGCGCCTCCCGGAGGGAAGACCGGTGGTCTTTCTCCTCTGCTCCCGCGTGACACCGGGATCGTCGGTGGTCGCCAGGTGACCACCGGTGGGCCCACGCCGGGAATCCCGCGCGGCAATGTCATCGGTCACGAAGGCGGCTCGCAGCCTGGTCGCGGCATGGCCAGTGGCATGCACCCCGGCGGAGGCAGCGGTCCCCACGGGGGCCAGAGCGGCTCCGCGATGGGGCGTCGGCTGGCCATGGAGCCGGGCGGTGTTGTCGGTGGTCGCCAGCCGGGCGCGGTCGGTCGTTCGGTCGCGGGCGGTCAGCCGTTCACGCAGGGCGGCTCGGGCCTCGTCCGCAACGGGTCCGGGACGGGACCGGCCCGCGGCGGGACGGGGCCCGCTGGTGCGGGGACCCACACGCCGGCAGGTCGGCGCGAGCAGCGCGGGGGCGAGCGCCCCGACTACCTGGCCGAGGACGAAGAGACCTGGCAGGGCAACGATCGCGTTGTCCCGCCGGTGATCGACTGAGCAGAACGGACATAGCACGGGATGCGCATGCGCAAGGCGACCTCGGCCCTGGTGGGCCTCCTGCTGGCCGGGGTCGCCGCGACTCCGGCACATGCTGAAAGCATTCGTGGGCAACAGTGGCATCTCGACGCCATGAACGCCGACGGCATCTGGAAGATCAGCACGGGCAAAGGTGTCACGGTTGCCGTCATCGACAGCGGCGTCGACCGCATCCCTGAGCTGGAGGGACAGGTTCTCCCAGGCAAGGACTACGCGACGTCGCACTCGGGTGACGAGCGTGAGGACTACCAGAATCACGGGACCACCATGGCTGCGTTGATCGCCGGCACGGGGAAGCACCCGAGTGGTGACGGAGCATTTGGTCTTGCCCCTGGCTCCAAGATCCTTCCGATTCGTGTGCCACATGAGCTGAACAAGACCAGGTCAATCTGGACGGAGGCGATCCGGTACGCAGCAGACTCCGAAGCCAAAGTCATCAGTATCTCCATGGCCACGGAGGAGGACGATCCCGCCCGAGTTGAAGCTGTGAAGTACGCCCTGTCCAAAGGAAAACTGATCTTTGCTGGTGTAGGTAATGACGGCGACACCCTCAATAAGGTGATGTATCCCGCTGCGACGCCTGGCGTTGTTGGCGTCGGGGCCGTGGGGCCCGACGGTGCTGCGACCAAGGAGTCGCAGCACGGGCCTCAGGTCGATATTTCCGCGCCCGGAATAGACATCGTCACGGCGTGCGGCGGCAAGACCGGAGTTTGTAAGAACCACGGCACCAGCGATGCGACAGCCCTGACGTCCGCTTCGGCCGCCCTTCTCTGGTCCGCGCACCCCGACTGGACCAACAACCAGGTCCTCCGTGTCCTCCTGAACACCGCTGGCAAGGCCGACGACGGTAAGGAGAGGAACGACTACCTCGGCTACGGCATCGTCCGGCCCAAGATCGCGCTGCCGACTCCCGGCGACCCCGGCCCCGCGGATGTGTACCCGCTCCCCGACCTGGCCGCCGCCGACGCCAAGAACTCGCCCGCCCCCTCGGCCGAAGGCAAGAAGCCGGAATCCAGCGCTCCCCAGGCCGAGGCCAAGAAGGACGGCGGCAGCAACCTGCCCTGGATCGCCCTCGGGCTGGGTGCCTGCGTGATCATCGGTGGGGCCGTGGCCGCAGTGGTCGTTCGCCGGAACCGCTGACCGGGGGCCTGGACGGCCCCCGTCACCGCCGCTCAGTCCCGGCAGGGTGATCCTCATGTTGTCCTGAAAGAGTCCCACCCTCAGGGCACCATGCACAGCAACAGCGTCACAACCCGTGCGTGCCATCTACATCCCCACCCCCGGGTGGCTTCAATTGCATCCTTCCAACCCCGGGGCCCTGCAAGGAGGTCGAGCGAACCGACCCCGTCGGCTACGGTGTCGTCCGCCCTCGCTGACCCCCAGCGGTCGCAGAACGACGGCCGAGCCGAGCCGAGCCGTCACCACGTACCGGGGTAGTACGGAAGGAGACGAGCACGCGATGTCGTTCGACGAGGAATGGTCCGCCGCCCGGGCCTCCGCCGCGACCAACGTCTCCATGCGGCTCAACCACGTCCCCACCGACCCCGGCGGCAGCGGCAACACCGCCAGCGGCGACCTGGAGCTCAACCAGGACCACATCGGAGCCATCGGCACCGAGGCGTACAAGCTGCACTCCCGCCTGCAAACGGACGGCAAGCACGCGGCCGTCGCCACCTCCGAAGCGGCGAATGCGCTCACGAAGGAGAACTTCGCCAGCGGGGCCGCCCTCCTCAAGGTGAACACCCGCTGGGAGAGCCAGCTCAAGACCCTCATCGCGGCCTGCGCGAACATCTCCAACGGACTCAACTACTCCGTGGCTTCGCACGCCAAGGAGGAGAAGACCCTCTACGCCGAGTTCACCGCCTCCAAGATCGACGGGCTCCTCAAGTAGCGGAAGGCGCAGGAGAGTACACGTGCTGACGTACGAGAACGTGATGAACGCTCCGCTGGACAAGCTCCAGACGGCCATCGGCGACTGGGGTGCGATGGTCAAGAAGCTGGAGGAGCTTGCCGAGGCGGCACGCAACGGCATGAAGGCCAAGGCCGACAAGGCGGAGTGGAACGGCGTCACGGCAGGAGTAGCCCGGCCGTTCATCGACAAGACGGCGAAGGAGTTCGAGGACGCGGCCGAGGAGGCGAAGGGCGTCCACCTCGTCCTCACGGACGGGCACGCCACCCTCAAAGCCGCCCGGGACCAGCTCAAGAAGCTGGCCGAAGAGGCGTCGGCGGCCGGCTTCCGGATCGACGAGACGGGGCGGGTGAGCGCCATTCCGTTCGCCGACCCGAAGGACCAGTACGCCGCCCAACACGACCCGGACTACCAGGAGTCGCTGCGCAAGAACCGGGGCCTGTGGCAGGAACGGGTCAACCGGGCCGTCGAGGATGCCCAGGACGCCGACGACTCGCTGGTGCGCGTACTCCAGGCGAACGTCACGGACGACAACAACTTCACCGCCCCGAAGTACACGACGCTCGACGCCGAGCAGGTGGACCGTGCGGCGGACCTGATGAAGAAGGTCACCGGCGAGGGCGGCACGGCGCGCAACCGCGAGGCGTTGCGCGAGCTGGAAGACCTGCTGGACGACAACCGCAACGACCCCGAGTTCGCCACCGGCTTCTACCGCCGGATGGGCCCCGAGGGCACGCTGGAGGCCTACTCGAAGATGTCCCTGGACGCGACCGCCCTCGGCCCGGCCGGCCGGGACCGGGCGCTGATGGTCGGCAACATCCAGAGCGATCTCGGCGCGATGCTGGGCCTGGCCACCCACAAGGACGTCCCCAACCACCTCGACGCAGCCTGGACGACCCAGCTGATGAAGGCGGGCCGCAAGGAGATCGACGTCGGCCTGATGACGAAGGTCTACGGCTACCAGGCGCTGGGGTCGCTGCTGCGGGAGGGGACGTACGACAAGGAGTTCCTGACGGCGGTCGGACGCGACATGGTCGCTATGGACCGCAAGAACCCGAAGGTCTGGGAGTACGGTGCGCCACAGGACCTCAACATGAGCCTCAACCACGGGGCCGAGGGCGGCAGGGGCTTCTACCCGCTGACGGGCCTGATGGAGGCGTTGAACAACAACCCCGACGCGGCGACCGCGTTCTTCAACGAGCCGGTGCGTGAGGACAGCAACGGCGACGGCATCGTGACGAAAGACGACAAGGCGGTCGGCGGCCAGCACGGCAAGGCGCAGGGCATGGTCGACTACATGCTCGACAAGAAGCCGTACGTGGACGGCTTCGACATCACGAAGACCGGCGCGCCCCATCCGGCGCAGGACGCCCTCGGCAACGCGTTGGAGGCGGCGGTCTCGGGCCGCGTGACGGGCGACGAGGACGCGAAGCCCGTCCCGCACACCAAGGAGATGGCAGCCGTCATGGAACGCGTCGTCGAGAAGATCGGCGAGAAGCCGGAGTTGGTGACCGGGAAGCCGGGCGAGCCGGGAAGCTCGCCGCTGCAGGGACTGTCCGGTCACTTCGGACAGATGGCTGCCGAGTACATGCCGGACATCCAGGCCTCTGCGGAAAACGGCAGCCGGATGATCAAAGCCAATGGCGAGATGGCCGAGTTCCACAAGGCCGACATGGCCGCGTTCATCGGAGCCGTGGGGCAGGACCCGGACGCATACGGCGCCATCACGAACTCGCAGCGGGCGTTCACGACCACCCTCATCAACGATGCGATCGCGCATCGCAGCGAGTACGAGGACGTCGATGCGGCAATCAAGAGCGCTGTCCATCCGGGCGGTCAAATCGCAGGGATTCTCTCCGAGGCCAGGGCGGAGGGAACGTTCACCAAGAACGGCCACCAGGCAGAGGAATACGTCAAGGGTGTCGAAGACAACGCCAAGTGGATCAACCGGGGCATCAGTGCGGCAGGCGGGAAGTACCTGGAGCTGGTCCCGCTGGCCGGCGATGTAGTGGAGTGGCTGCAGGAGGACGTCACAGAGAGCGTGGTGGAGAGAGCGAAGAAAGACCAGGCGGAGAAGACGGGCGAATCCAATCACAAAGCGGTGATCGATTACACGGACGCGCAGACGGAAGCGGGGAAGTCAGCCGCTCAATCGGTCCGCAAAGCCGCAGAGGGATCAGGCATGAACCAGAGGACCATCGACGCCCTTGCCGGTGTCGCTTCGACGGAGACGGCGAATGCGCACGCGGTCGGTCGCGGCCAGGTTGCCACCTCGAACACCGGTTCCTGATGCGCGTCGCCCGTGCTGCCTTCACCTGTGCCTTCGTCGTCTTCGCAGCAGTGGCGGTGTCGGGCTGTTCCGAAGAGAAGGGGGCGGCAGCACCCCACCTGCCCGCGCGCTCCTGCTTCGGCGTCTTCACCAGGTCCGATCTGGAGCCCTTGATGGGCAGGGGTGAGGATGTGAAGGAGAGTGGGCCGATCGATATGCGGCTGACTGCGGAGCGCCGGGGCGCGACGTGCAACGTCTACGTGGACGGCAGGGGGCGCTTCCTCGCGTCCGCGACGCGGCAGCCGCCGGAGCAGAGCTTTTTCTGGCACCCCGAATTGATCCGACCTGCACCGGATCCGTTGCCCCTCGGCGACAAGGGCATCGTCTTTGACACCGGCGCCCGCGTCGTCGTGACGTGCAAGAGCTCCAGGGACGCGTTCCAGCTGGAACTGGCATTGGGCGGGTCCATCGACTCCATGAGGGCCGGAGAGTCCCGTGCGCTGTTCAGCGACCTCATGAAGAAGTTCCTGGACGCGGCCGAGCAGCAGACGCGATGCGGTGCGTAGGCACCGACGGGAAAGAGCGAAGGCCGCCCAGACCCCTCTGGGCGGCCTTGCCGTGGAAGCCGTGACCGGAATCGAACCGGCGTAACTCGCTTTGCAGGCGAGTCCCTCAACCACTCGGGCACACGGCTCTGTGGTGCTTCCGGGAATGAAGCTAGGGGGGGCGGGGAGCTTCGGGAAGGGTGGCGCGGGGGCTGCAATGGGACTGCCATGCTGCGTTCACAGTCGGGCGGGGCCTAGGCAGTTTCGTTTGGATCAGTTGGTCGTTGGTCCGGGTGTGCCGTTGACTGATGCGCAGTGGGCGCGGATCGAGCCGTTGCTTCCGGA
>NZ_JBEZBN010000087.1:0-18124 GCF_040647115.1 Streptomyces sp. NPDC044571 | reverse complement strand
TCGGCATAGCGTCCGACGGCCGTCTGGGGTCGCTCATTGCCGCGGCAGATCGCTACACAGCCGGTCTCGGCTTGGCGTCCGCGGCCCGTCTGGGGCTGGGAACAGGCATTGAGTGACGGCCCGGATGCGACCCGATGTACCAGGTGGCAGCCTGGGAGGGACTGTCCGTCTTCGCGGGAGGTGTTCTCTCCGTGAGAAGCAAAGTTTCCCTCAGAAGAACGGCATTGACCTTCGCTGCAGCCGGAGTTATGGCCGCCACACTCGCGCCGGGAACGTCACCGGCCGTGGCGTTGAGTTGTGACACCGCGGCCGCCAATCGGGCGCCGAGCAGCGGCAATGACGTTCAGGTGAACGACGTAGTGGTCTGTCTCATCAATGCCGAGCGGGCGCGGCGCGGGTTGCCGCTCCTCACCGTGAATCAGAGTCTGACGAAAGCTGCGCAGCAACACGCCGCCGCAGCCGTCCAGCTGAAGTGGTGGGGCCCCAACAAGGATTCCCACACCAACCCGCAGACCGGTTCCACACCGCAGAGCCGCATCATGGCTGCCGGGTACTGCCCCAATCCACGGTCATGGGCCGTAAATGAGATCACCTATACCGGTTGGGGCGGTTCGGGAACCCCCAAGGCTGCGGTCAACTGGTGGGTGAATATCAGCACGTGGGGCCACCGTCAGATAGTTCTCGATCCCAACCTGCGCGACATCGGCCGGGCAGCCCTGCCGGGTGCCGCGGACCGAAGTGGAGCCGGGGCGAGCGGCGCCGGAACCTACGTCGTGACCTTCGGTCGCTGCCAACAGTGACGGCGGCCCCGGGGCCGTCAGGCCGGCTGCTTCACGCAGGTGCCGACCACGTAGCCGGTAACTCCGTACTTCGTCACCTTGACCCAACGTGTGCTGATGATGCCGCACTTGGTGTATGAGCCGCCGTAGTACATCTGGCAGGGCGACGTCGCCCTCTCGCCCTTGTTGAGCTGGGCGAGGGCCGTCCCGTTGACGCTCATCCGATCACGTATCACCACGGTCTCAAGGGCCAGCGCAGTGCAGCTCGCTGCGGACGCGTTCGTCTGCGCGATGGCGGGACTGCCGGTGATCAATGTGCCCCCAACCAAGGCGGCGGACACCACGGACGCACCCAGGATCCGACGTGCGCGCATATTTGAACTCCCTTTTCGGCAACTACGGGCATGCCGCCCGCTGCGGTCAAAGGCAGCCTAGATCCCTCCCCGCCCCGGACGACCGCCGGACGCCAGTCGAGATCAACTGTGTAGCGCTCTGTCGCGGATACGAGCGACCCCAGACGGCCGTCGGACGCTATGCCGGGCGAAGCGCGTAGCGATTTGACGCGATGGTGGGCTGGATGGCCCCGATGCCCATCTCGTTGGCGCCGACTGCGGCTTGACCCGGCCTGGGCTCGGGAAGAGGGGATCTATCGGCCCCGGATGGGGACATGGCGGCGGGAACCGGCCCGCCCCTCACCGACGGGCCCGCTCCTGGACTCTCACCCCCCGGCCATTCCCCGGGGGCTTCCCGGCAGTCTGTTGTCTTTCCGGGGCGGGCGGGCAGTCAAGGGTGGCCGAAGGCCATCGCGAAGCGACGCGACGACGAGGAACGAGGAGGAGCGCCCTTGACGGGCCGGACCGGCACGGAAGGACAACAGACTGCCGGGACGCCCCCGAACCCCACCGACCCCGAGTGCGGGCATCCCGACCCCCGAAGCCCCACCCCACCCCACCCCGCCCCGCCTTGCCCGGCCCCGTACGCCACCTCAGCCCGCAATAGCCTCGTACAGCGAGAACCCGGCCAGCGCCACCATCACGCATGCCGCGACCTTGGTGATCAGGCGCAGCGGCACGTACTTCATGAGGGTGCGCCCGCCCAGGATGCCGATTCCCGCGACCGCCCACAGGGCGAGGACGGCGCCGATGCCGACGGAGAGGGGGTTGTCGTAGCGGGCGGCGAGGTTGGCGGTCATGATCTGGGTCAGGTCACCGAATTCTGCCACCAGGATCAGCATGAAGCCTGCGCCGGAGACCTTCCAGAAGGACTGGTCGGCGGGGGCCTTGACGTGTTCCTCCTCGTCGCTCTTCTTGAGCAGCAGCATGGCCGCTCCGGCGAGGAACAGGGTTCCGACGACAGCCTGGACCAGCCGGTGCGGGAGCAGGGTGAGGACGCTGCCGGCGGCGATGGCGAGGACGACGTGGATGGCAAAGGCGGCGGCGACTCCGGCAAAGACGTACGAGGCGCGGTAGCGGGTGCCGAGCATCAGGCCGGCGAGGGCGGTCTTGTCAGGGAGCTCGGCAAGGAAGACGACGCCGAAGGCGATGGCCGTGACGGTGATGCTGAAGCTGGTGCTGAGCACGGGGTGGAACCTCGATCGGTCGGGCAGGGCGCCATCGGTACCGAGAGACCTGGGGTGTTTCAGGGGTCGCTTCGGCTGGGCGGCGCCCTGACGGTGCCCACGCGCCCCGACGCGTGGACGGGTGCACATGAACCTGGGACAGGACACTGCGGCCGAAGGTCTCGCTGGCAGCCCGCCTGGGCGGTCTGCCTCCGGGCGCCGGCTGGGGTGACCCAGCAGTATGTCGACGGTCCGGCGAAGAGCTACTCCCCTTCTGCTCCCCACAGGGTACGCGACGTCGACGCGCGCCCGAAATAGGCCAAAGGTCCCGCTGCCCGCTCCACCACACCCCACCGCCCACCGCCCGGGCCGCACCACTCTCCCTCAGCAAAAGCGCCTCCGTACGCACCACCCCACCCCCGGAATCCCAACCTCCGCCAATGCGGGGCCGCTCATCCATCCTCAGCCCTGACGTGCGCATGCCATCCAGCTGTAACCTGACGCCCGCCCCCGCGCAATCCGGGGCCGCCACCATGGCTGCGCCCCGCCGGGGCTGACCCACCCAACCCCCGCATCCAGGGAGCCCCCACTCATGGCCCTCACGGCTCGCATATCCTCCGTCTACGCGCGTCGAATTGGCGTGCTCGCGTCAGCAGCGGCGCTCGCCGCCCTCACCTCCCTCGTGAGCGCACCCGCCGCCCAGGCCTCCCCGCCCACCCCGATCAGCGCCGCGGCCGCGCGCTCCTACCTGGCCACCGTCACCCCGCAGGCTGAAGGCTCGACCAGCGGCTACAGTCGAAGCCTCTTCCCCCACTGGTCCACCGTCTCCGGCACCTGCAACACCCGCGAGACCGTCCTGAAGCGCGACGGCGTCAACGTCGCCGTGGACTCCAGCTGTGCGGCTGTCAGCGGAAGCTGGTACTCCGAGTACGACGGTGCGACCTGGACCGTCGCCGCCGACCTCGACATCGACCACGTCGTCCCGCTCGTCGAGGCCTGGCGCTCCGGAGCGAGCTCCTGGACCACCAGCAAGCGCCAGCAGTTCGCCAATGACCTCACCCGACCCCAGCTCATCGCGGTCACCGACAACGTCAACCAGGCCAAGGGCGACCAAGACCCGGGCAAGTGGCTGCCGTCGCGCACCGCCTACCGCTGTACGTACGCCCGCATGTGGGTCGAGGTGAAGCAGTACTGGGGTCTGAGCATGGACTCCGGCGAGAAGTCGGCCCTGGTCAACATCCTCAACGGCTGCTGACGGCGGCACTCCCCGAGCACCCCGGGCAGCGGGCCCCGGGCCACCGGGCGCCGAAGGGGAAGGCGGCAGGCGGCAGGAACCCCCCTCCCCCTCACCCTCCCCCACCGCCGCACATCCACCCCACCCATCGCCTCCCCCACGCGGGCGTGTGCTATCCCCCACCAGGGGGAGGCCAGGCTCCCTCTCCTCGTCGTACCGTGATCGAAGCGGCTACGGAGGAGGGGGAGTTCGATGGCCGGATTGCGTCTGGGGCCACTGCTGCGTTACGTCGACTGGGACACGGGCGGTTCGGCCACGATCTGGGTCGAGGCCGATCGCCCGTGCACGGCCGAGGTGCGCTGCGCCGACGGGGCCGGTGGCAGTGTGCTTACGTTCCAGATAGAGGGGCACCACTATGCGCTGGTGCCGGTGACCGGCCTGACTCCGGGGGCCACGACGGCGTACGAGGTGCTGCTCGACGGCCACCGCGTCTGGCCCCTGCCGGGCAGTGCCTTCCCACCGAGCGTGATCACCACCCCGGCCGTCGCGGCGCCCGGGCGGCCGGCTCCTGCCCTGCGGGTGACCTTCGGCTCCTGTCGGCAGGCCGCGCCGCCCGCCGACCGGCGGGGTCCGCACGGCCCCGATGCGCTCGACACCCTCGCGGCGCGGCTGGCAGCCGATCCGGAGGCGGTCCGGCCGGACGTGGTGCTTCTGCTGGGCGACCAGGTCTACGCGGACCATCTGTCGCGGGAGACCCGGCGGTGGCTCGCGGCGCGGCGGGATCTGCGTGAGCCTCCGGGTGCGCAGGTGGCGGACTTTGAGGAGTACACCCGGTTGTACTACGAGTCCTGGCTCGACCCGGAGATCCGCTGGCTTCTGTCCACCGTCCCCAGCCTGCAGATATTCGACGATCACGATGTCGTGGACGACTGGAACACCAGTGCTGCGTGGTTGGCGGAGATGCGGGCGACGCCGTGGTGGCGGGAGCGGGTGCTCAGTGGGCTGATGTCGTACTGGGTGTATCAGCACCTGGGCAATCTCTCGCCGGCCGAGCTCGCCGCGGACGCCGTGTACGAGCGGGTCTGCACGGCTCCGGACGGTACGGATGCGCTGCGGGCCTTCGCGGCCGCGGCGGATGCCGATCCGAGTTCGGTGCGCTGGAGTTACCGCCGTGACTTCGGCCGTTCGCGGTTGCTGATGGTGGATACGCGGGCGGCGCGGGTCTTGGCCGAGGAGGGGCGGGCGATGCTCGACCCGGCGGAGCAGCAGTGGCTGCGGGAGAATGCGCTGGCGGGTCACGGCGGGTACGACCATTTGCTGATCGGGTCCTCGCTGCCGTGGTTGATGCCGCCGCTGATCCATGATGCGGAGGTGTGGAATGCGGCGCTGTGTCGTGGTGATCGGGGGCCTCGCTGGGAGCGGATCGGGGAGGATCTGCGCCGGCGCAGCGATCTGGAGCACTGGGCGGCGTTCCCGGCCTCGTTCGCGGCGCTCAGTGATCTGATCGAGGAGGTGGGGACGGGTCCTCGGGCGCCGGCGACGGTGTGCGTGCTGTCGGGGGATGTCCATCACGCGTATGTGGCCGAGCCCCGAATACCCAGCACGGCCCGGGTGTTCCAGTTGACGTGCTCGCCGGTGCACAACTCGGTGCATACGGTGGTGAAGTGGGGGTTTCGGCTGGGCTGGTCGCGGGTGGGGCGCTGGCTGGGGCGCGGGTTCTCCCGGCACGGGCGAACGGGTCGGCCGCCGTTGAGCTGGCGGCGTACGGGTGGGCCGTGGTTCGGAAACCAGTTGATGACGCTGGCCTTGACGGGCCGCACGGCCCGGCTGCAGCTTGAGCAGGCTCACCCCGCGGGTAGGAGGCACAAGGGGGCCCGGCTGGTCACGGTGCTGGATCGGGATCTGACGGCGGCGGATTCGGCGACCTGACACACCGTGGGCTCCCCAGGGGCACCTGGGCGACGGGGGCGCCAACGCCAGGCGTACGCTGTATGGCTGTCAAGCCGCCCCTGCCGCTCCCCCGCGACGTCGCGGCGCTTCACGCGGAAGCACGTCAACCGGACTGGGGAGTCCCGTTTGTTTGAGAGTCTGGGGTCGCTGACCACGAGCCCATGGATTTACGCCGTGGTGGCGCTGTCCGTCGTGCTCGACGTCTTCCTTCCGGTGCTGCCGAGCGGGGTGCTGGTGATCACGGCTGCGGCGGCTGCAGCGGCTGCCGGGGCGGCGGGGCCGGTGCCCGTGCCGGGGCCCGAGCAGGTGCCGGACATCCTTGCCCTCCTGGTGATCGCCACGACCTCTTCGGTGCTGGGTGACATGGCCGCGTTTCGGCTGGGCCGGCGGGGCGGGGCGCGGCTTGACCGGGCCATCGCCCGTTCGCGCCGGCTGACCCGCGCCCAGGAGCGTCTGGGCACGGCCCTGGCCCGGGGCGGTGGGGCACTGGTGGTGATCGCCCGCTTCGCCCCGGCCGGTCGCTCGGTGGTCTCGCTGGGCGCGGGCAAGACGCACCGCAAGGTCATGGAGTTCCTGCCGTGGTCGGTGCTGGCGGGAATGGCCTGGGCCGGTTACAGCGTGGCCCTCGGATACTTCGGCACCCAGTGGCTCGGCGCCGCCTGGCTGGGCACGGCGGTCTCGGTTCTCGCCCTGTTCGCCGCGGGCGCTCTGGCCGCCTTCCTGGTCCGCCGTCCCACCCCGACGGCCGTCCGGGCGTAGCGGGCTCCCCCGGGCGGAGCAACGGCTCACCCGTTCACCCGGTCCCGATCGCCGCCGCGTGCCGGGGCTCCTAGCGTCCGAAGTACGGTGCGCTGCCGAATCCGCGTCACATCCGTGGCCGGGCCGCGCCTTTTCGAGGAGCCGAGGAGTTCTCTCCATGCCCGCGACACGTTCCGCTCAGCTGATGAGGGCTGTGGCCGCGGCCGCGGTCATTGCCGCCGCCGCTCCCGCCACCGCCGCGTACGCCTTCCCCTCCGCCAGTGTCTCCCCCACCGTCGTCGCCCCGGGCGGCCGGGTCAGCCTGAACCTCTCGGGCTGCGGGACCAGCATCGGCAGGGCCTCGTCCAGTGCGTTCGGCGAAGCCCGGCTGACTCCCGGCAACCTGCAGAGCGGCATCCTCTTCGGCGCGACCACGGTCTACCGCGACGTCAGCCCGGGCTCCTACAACGTGACCTTCGAATGCGGCGGTGGCGAGCGGGTCACCGTCTCCCTCCAGGTCTCGTCAGGGGCGGCGCGCGGCGGCCTGGGCGGCAGCACCCGCGCGATGAACACGGGGCAGATCGCGGTGGGCGGCGCCCTCGTCGCGGGCGCCGTCGGCGCGGGCATCTGGGTGCTACGCCGCCGCGCCCGCGCGAGCTGATGACGCTGCGCCTCTGATCTGGAGGCCGTCGAGGAGGTCGCGGGTGGCCTCCGCGACGGCGTCCACCGCCGCGTCGAAGACTTCCCGGTTGTGCGCGGCCGGCGCGTGGAATCCGGAGACCTTCCGTACGTACTGGAGCGCTGCGGCGCGGATGTCCTCCTCCGTGGCCTTTTCGGGGAGGGCGGGCGGGCGCAGGGTCTTAATGGAACGGCACATACCCCCACTATCCCGCTACTGGGGCAGCTCGGCCCCGGACAGCTTCATGATCAGGCCGGCTTGCAGGCGCGCCCGCAGCTGGGGGTCGGCGACCTCGTCGAGCAACGCGACGGCCTGCCGCAGGGCGGCGGCGGCCCGCCGGTCCTCGCGCAGGGAGGCGGTCTGCGCGGCCATGTGCCGCAGGGCGACATCGGCGCGCCGGTGGAAGAGGTGCCCGACGACCGTGACGACCAGCCCGACCGAGCTGGTCACGACCCCGAGGTACAGGTCCCCGGTGCTTTCGGCTTTCCACACGGCCAGGGCCACCCCGAGCAGCAGTATGGTGGCGCCCACTCCGGCGAACCGCTGGCTGGTCGCGAAGCTGCTGCGTGCCTGGGTCAGCCCGTAGGCGTAGTACTCGACGAGCACGGAGGTGAAGTCGGCGCCGCTCTCCTCCCGCCCGGCCGGTATTCCGCCGACGTCGGCGTACTTCGGATCCTCCGCCTCCTCCGGCCCGGCAACCTGCGCGAGCAGCCGCGCCCGCTCCGCATCACGCCGTCGCTCGAACGCCGCCGCGGCCCCCCTCTCCAGTACGACCAGCACCCCGGCGACCCCCAGGACCGCCCCGCCCACCGCGAGCCACTCGCCCATCCCCCGACCATCCCACGCCCCGCCCCACCCCGAAACCCCCACGCACGACCACCGCATAGGCGGCGATCAACGCGTCGGCTCACTCCTCGTCGCTGCGCTCCAGGACCAACCCGACGGACGCCTCCTCCAGCCCGTTGCCGCGCGCGTGAGCCCGGCCGCCGCGCCGGCCTTGGGACGGGCATTGCTGAAGTCGCCGGCTCGGCGGGCGGGTTCGCCACACCGGACCGGCGCAGACGATCAATGCTGATCTGCCGGCCGGCGCCCCCGGCAAGGACGCAGGCGATCGCCCTGGCGGGTCACGCAGCGGGGGCGGTGTGGCGGATCGACCGGGTGCTCGGCCTGAGGGGCGAGCGGCCCTGAGCGTGCTCGGTGATGTCGGATGGGGGATGTCAAAGGCCCCCCGCCGACGATCGGCGGGGGGCCTTTGGCTGGTGGGCGCGGACGGTTTCGAACCGCCGACATCTGCTTTGTAAGAGCAGCGCTCTACCCCTGAGCTACGCACCCGTGGATGAGTGGACAGCCTACATGGCGGGCACACCCCCCACGCAAACCCGTTCCCGTGGGGGAGAATGGATCAGGGCATGGCGGACGCGGTACGGGAGAGGGATTGTGACAACGGCATCCCGGCGGTGGTTCGGTGGGCGGGACGAGAGTCGGCGGGCCGATGCGCAGGCGGCGAAGGATGCCGCCGCCGCCGCGTTCTACGAGTTGGACACCGCGCAGCGCGATCTGCGGATCTCCATCGAGACCATCGCGGCGGCCGACGGGTCGCCCGCGGCGCGGGAAGCCGGGCAGGGGTTCGCCGCGCTCGGGCAGCGGATCGACCAGGTCAGCCAGGTGTACATCGAGGCCGTCGACGCCCATGACCTGGACCGGCCCGAGCTGGAGGGTTCCGTCGCCGCGCGGGCGCGGGAGCAGCTGACGCGGGCGCGGGACGAGCTCGTACGGGTCAAGGCGGAGCTGGACCGGTTCGCGCAGGGGTTGCAGCCGCTGCTGGACAAGGCCGAGACGCAGCTGGCCCGGGTGGCGCCCGCGCGGGAGCGGGCCAGGGCGGCGCTGCTGGCCGCGAGTACGGCGCTGGACGACGTCCGCGGCAAGGGGATGCGGGCCGATGACCTGGCGGCCCGGCTGGCTGCGCTCGGGCCGGAGCTGACCCGGCTGAACCAGGGCGCCGCGCAGCACGGCGTGCAGGAGACCGTCCAGCGCGCGGACCGGATCCTGCGCGACGCGGAGGCGATACGGGCGGAGGCCGCGCGGCTGCCGGAGCGGGCGGCGGAGATCGACCGGCGGCTGGTGAGCCTGCGGACGCGGACGCAGGCGCTGCGCAACCGGGCGGACCGGGTCGATCCGGTGCTCAGTGAGCTGCGCCGGCGGTTCAGCGCCGCGTGCTGGCAGGACCTGCAGCAGGTGCCGGACGAGGCGGTACGGGACCTGGCGCGGGCCGAGGAGCAGTTGCGGGAGGCCGCCCGGGCCCGCGAGGAGCAGCGGTGGGCGGACGTGGCGGCGCTGATCGAGGCGGTCCGGGTGTCGTTGGACGCGACCGACGAGGCGGTGTCGGCTGCGCAGGACCGGCTGGCGCGGCTGGAGGCGGTGGAGCGGGATCCGCAGGCGGAGGTGCAGCGGACGCGGTTCGCGATCCGGGATGCGCAGCGGCTGGCGATGGAGGGGCGCAGCGTCCCTGATCCGCGGCATGCGCGGCCGCTGGACGAGGCGGTGACCCGGATGGAGCGGGCCTTGGGCGGGCTGGAGGGGCGGCATCCGGACTACTGGCATTTCCTCCAGGAGATGGAGGAGGTCCGGGCGGCCGTGGGCCGGGTGGTGGCGGACATGCGGGGCCGGCGCGCCGTCGGGTGAGGCCCGAAGCCGCAGGCGGGCTGCCGGGGGCCGAGCTGCATGCCGGGCCGGAGTTGTCCGGGGGTGGGCATCGGCGGATGCTGGAGGTCCGGGAACGGAGCAGAGGAGGGCGGTATGGCTGCCCACACTTTCCACCTGCCTCGTGTGCTGCACAGGCCTCGCGCCTCCCGCGTGCCGCAGGTGCCACCCGTACCGCATGAGCACGATCACGATCACGATCACGATCATGGGCATGGGCATGGGCATGAGCACGGCCACGCCCCTTCTCATGGCCATGAGTCCTACGCACCTCATGCGCTCTACGGGTGCCACGAGCCCCATGAGTCCTATGCGCCGTACGTGGCCCACGAGCCGTATCCGACCCACGCGCCCCCGCCCGGCCCCGGGGCGCTGCAACGCATGATGAACCCGGTCAATGCCCGGCTGGACGAGCATCTGCCCGCCGATCACAAGCTCAGCAAGGTGTACCGGGTCGGCGCCGGATTGACCGGGCTGCTGCTGGTCGCCTTCGGCATCCTGGGGCTCGTCGACCAGATCGGGTTCTTCGACACCGGCGGTGACACGGTGCTCGCGCTGAACACCAACGGTGCGCTCAGTGTCCTGTCGATCTGTATCGGGGGGCTGCTGTTCGTCGGGATGGTGATCGGCGGGACCTTCGCCTCCACCCTGAACATCGTGCTGGGGGTGGCGTTCATCCTGAGCGGGTTCGTCAATCTCGCCCTGCTGGACAGCGGTTTCAACTTCCTGGCGTTCCACATCCAGAACGTGCTGTTCAGCTTTGTCGTCGGCGTGATGCTGATGTGGTTCGGGATGTACGGGCGGGTGGGCAGTGCGCTGCCGCACGACAATCCGTACTGGCGTGCCCGTCACCCGGAGCAGGCCGCGCAGGAGGACCGGATCCGGGCCGGGGGCAGGATCGGCGGGCAGACCGGCGGACGGGCGGGTGGTGGCAGGCTTCAGCCCGGCCGTCCGGCTCGGTAGCCTTGGCCCATGCCTCGTTACGAATTCCGCTGCCGGACCTGCGAAGACACCTTCGAGGTCAGTCGGCCCATGGCCGAGTCGTCCGCGCCCGCCGACTGCCCCGCCGGGCACGCCGACACCGTCAAGCTGTTGTCCGCGGTGGCCGTCGGCGGTACGAGCAGCGCCCCCGCCCCCGCCGGCGGCGGGTGCTGCGGCGGAGGCGGCTGCTGCTAGCCGGTGCTGACCGCAGCCCGCTGCGGTCAGCGGTAAGCGGTCAGCGCTTGCGCGAGAGGGTCAGGCCGTCCGAGATGCCCAGGAGCACGGATTCCATCCGGCCGTCCGCCACCACGTGGTCGTTGAAGGCCTGGACGCCCGCCGCCGAGGGGCGCGGGTCCGGGTCCAGGACGCTCCCGTGGAAGAGAGTGTTGTCCGTGACGATCAGACCGCCCTGGCGCATCCGCGGAACCAGTTCCTCCCAGTAGGCGATCTGGCTCTCCTTGTCCGCGTCCAGGTAGGCCATGTCGATGTGCGGCTCCGCGGGCATCGCGCGCAGCGTCTCCAGGGCCGGGGCGATCCGCAGGTCGATGCGGTCGGCGACGCCCGCCGCCTCCCAGGCGGCGCGGCCGTAGGCCGTCCACTCCTCCGAGATGTCGCAGGCGATCAGCGTGCCGTCGGCCGGGAGGGCCTGGGCCATCGAGAGGGCGGAGAAGCCCGTGAAGGTGCCGACCTCCACGATGTGCCGGGCGCCGGTCAGTCGGACCAGGAAGGCCAGCAGCGGACCCTGCTCCTCCGCCGACTGCATGCCGGCGACGTCCGGGAACTTGGCGTCCGTGGTCTCCATCAGCCCCCGCTGGTGTGCGTCCAGCGGCGGGTTGTGCGCCAGCATGTAGGCGTACAACTCATCAGTCATCTTTGTCGTGTTGCCTTTGCTCATGCGTTCAGTCTCGCAACTGCGCCGCCGAAGCGCCGGAGGATTTCCTCACCCGCGAGGACGCCCACTTCCTCCAGTGCCGTCACGCCCTGCGCGCCCCACCCGGCGTCCGCCAGTTCGCCGTGGCCGGGGCGCCATGCGGCGTCCGCGGCGAGCAGCAGGTCCGCGTCGAGCAGGGAGTCGCCGGCGGCGAGGGTCGTCGTGGCTCCCGTACGGCGGGCCACCTCGTGCATGGCCGCGCTCTTGGTCAGCGGCCGCGGGACGGCGTAGATCTTGCGGCCTTGGAGGGAGACGGTCCAGCCGCGTGCCTCGGCCCATTCCGCCAGGGTCTTGATCCACTCTGCGGGGACCAGGGCGCGCTCGACGACGAGGTAGGCGAAGAGGTCCTCCGCCACCCGGGCCTTGCGCAGCCATGCCGGGTCGGCCGTGGCCAGCAGGTGTCCGTGGACCTCCTCCAGCGGAGCGCATTCCTCGGCCAGGCGCGCGGCGACCTGCCGCCGCCAGTCGCGGTCCGGTACGCCGTCCACCAGCAGCTGGCCCCCGTTGGCGCAGATCGCGTACGGGGCGGGGCGGCCGGGGAAGCGGATGCGCTGGTACTGCTTGCGGGTGCGGGTGGTGGTGGGGACGAAGACCACCACCGGGTCGGCGGTCAGTCCGGCCAGCAGCTGCGCGGCCGTCTCGGTCATGTAGGACAGCGGCTTGCTCTCGTGCACCTCGACGCACAGCAGGCGCGGGGCCGCGGTGTCGGGCATGCTGAGGCCCAGCGCCGCCGTCGAGTAGATGAGCGTGCGGTCGAGGTCGCTGGCTACGAGGACGGTCACTTGGAGGCCACGGCCTTTCCGTCGGCGCCGGTCGCGCCGCGCGTGAAGCGGGGGTGGATGAGTCCCACGCACGTGTAGGGCAGTCCGTCGACCTCTTCCACGGGCACGCCGCGCTGCTGCGCGAGGAGGCGTACGTGGTCCAGGTCGGGTCCGGCGCCGCGCTGGGCCAGGATCTTCCACGGCACTCGCCGCAGCAGCACCCGCGTCGTCTCGCCGACGCCGGGCTTGACCAGGTTCACGTCGTGGATGCCGTACTCCTCGCTGATGCGCTCCACCGCCGCCCAGCCCTCCCAGGTGGGGGCCCGGTCGGCTGCGAGCAGCTCCTTGACCTCGGCGTCGACGGCATCGGCCACCTCGTCGAAGCGGGCGGCGACGGTGTCGACGAAGTCGACGGAGACGTCGGCGGCGGCGAGTTCGCGGTAGAACTTCGCGCCGTGGAAGTCGGCGGGGCCGACCAGGTCGGACCTGAGCACAGTACGCGAAATGAGGCCGGAGACGGTGGAATTGAGGCAGGCGGAGGGGATCAGGAAGTCCTCGCGGGTGCCGTAGGTGCGCACGCAGGAGCCCGGGTCGGCGAGAACGACGATCTCCGGGTCGAAGCCGGGGAACGCGCCCAAGGCGTCGCGCAGTTCGCGCGTGATCGCACCCTTTCCGGTCCAGCCGTCGACGAAGACGACGTCGGCCGGGTCGTGGTGGGCGGCCAGCCAGCGCAGCGCGTTGGCGTCGATGCCGCGTCCGCGCACGATGGAGACGGCGTAGTGCGGCAGGTCCAGGCCGTGCCGTGAGCGGGCCCAGCGGCGCATCAACACGCCGACGGGGGTGCCGGCGCGGGCCAGGGAGACCAGGACGGGGGACGGGGAGCGTTCGGCGAGGACGGTCTCGGTGACCGTGCCGACGGCCCGGGCGATCCGGGCGGCCGAGGCGCTCAGCGCGCTGCGGTAGAGCTCCTGGTACTGGGCCGAGGGCTGGTACTCGACGGGCAGCGACTCCGCGTAGTGGGCGCCGCCGGCCTGGATGGCTTCCTCGCGTTCCTCGGTCGGTGCCTCCAGCGGCACGTCGGAGAGGTCCTGGAGCAGCCAGCCGACGTCCTCGGCTGCGTACGAGGAGAAGGCGGGGCCGCGCAGGGGCTCGGGCATGGTCGGCTCCTGCCGGGGGTCGGTGGTGGTGCGGGGGCCGGACGGGCCGGGGGTGTACGAGGGGACGACGGCGAGCAGGACCCGGCGGGTGTGCGGGGCCAGGCGGGCGAGGAGGCCGTCGGGGGCGTGCAGTGCGGGGGTGTCGCCGTGGCTGTCGACGACGGCGATGACGGTGTCGAAGCCGGCTCCGGCCACGTTGTACGCGTACCGGTCGTCGGAGCCGCCGGCGGTGGGGGTCCCGCCGGCGGTGGCCGGTGGAGTGTCGTGGGCGGGGAAGACCAGGCGGGTGCGGATGGCGTAGCCGGGGTCGTCGACGGCGAGCACGGGCGAGCGGGTGGTGGTCGAGAAGCGGACCTCGTCGGCCGCACCGGAGTCCTCCAGGGCCTGCGCGAGGCGCAGCGGCGCGTACATCAGCTCCTCGTTGCCGAGTACGAGGACCCGCCCGGGCGCCGTGTCGAGCGCGTCGGTGAGCTGCCGGGCCAGGATGGGCAGGGCCGCTTCGAGGCGGGCGCGGTGGGCGGGGGTGAAGCCGTGCCGGCCGCCGTCCGGGAGCCCGGCGGGCCAGTCCAGGGAGACCCGTTCCACGGGCGTGCGCGGGGCGGCGGCTGCGGCTGCGGAGGCCGTGGAGGCGGCGGCGGCGGAGGCGGCCACCTGCGCTTCGTGGCTTTCGACCAGGGCCTGTCCGGCGGCGAGGACGCCCTCGGGGAGGTGCACCGTGCCGCGGGCCAGGGCCAGCAGGTCGACGCGGGCGCCGACCTCGGCGGCGAAGGCGGCGAGCCGGTCCCGGTCGGCCTCCGCGCGCATGTCTACGAGGGCGACGATCACGTAGCGGCTGCGGGGGTGGCGGGCGTGCAGGTCGCGGATGGTGTTCAGGACCGTGTTGCCGGTGGAGAACTCGTCGTCGACGAGGACCAGCGGTCCGTCACCCGCCAGCAGCTTGGGGTCCTCGGGAAGCAGCAGGTGGGAGGTGGCGTGCGAGTGGGCCTCCTCGAATCCGCCTGCGGGCTCCACGCCCGGGACGGGGCGGCGGGTGGAGTGCAGATAGGGGGCCGTGCCGAGGCCGTCGGCCACGCAGTGTCCGAGCCCGGTCGCGGTCTCGGCGTATCCGAGGACGACGGCGTCGGCGGCCTCGTCGCCGAGCAGTTCCCGGACCCGCTCCCCGAGTCCGTATCCGGCGGCGTAGACGGTGCGCGGTGACTGCGGGACGTGCTTGCCGAGGACCTGTGAGACCAGGAGGTGGACCCGCTTGGGGTTGCGGCGCAGGGCCAGCCCGAGCAGGTCGGTGAGCCGCGGCGGTGCCCCGCCCGCGGCGGCCGCGCCTTCGGGCTCAACGCCGGCCGCGCCGACGGGCTCCGCAGCGGCCGCGCCCGCCGGCTCCGGCGCCGCTGCGGCAGGGGCAGCCGCAGCGGCTCCCTGCGCGGCACGCGCGTCGAGGGCCTCGGCCTCCTGCAGGCGTACGCCCAGCCGGTCCGCGACCCAGGTTCCCGACCACACCGCTTCGATCGTCTTGCCTCTCTGCTCGGGGGATGCCACGGGCCCGCTCACGTCTGGAGCCCGGCGGCGAGGAGGTCGACGAAGCCGACCTCTTCCTTGGCCACGCCGAAGACCTCGGCGCGCAGCATGGTGCGCTCGGCCCAGGCCCGGTGCGGCTTCACCTCGTTCATCTTGTTCGTGTAGGCGGAGCGCATGACTCCGCCGCCTCCGCGCTCGGGGCGCAGGATGTCCTGGGCGTCGCTGAACTCCTCGTGGGAGACGACCGACAGCGCGTGGACGGGGGTGACGTGGGCGGGGTGGATGCAGGTCTTGCCCAGCAGTCCGTTGGCCCGGTCGAGCTCGACCTCGCGCAGGAGCCCGTCCAGGTCGTGTTCGATCAGCGCGGTGCGCAGTTCCTCGGCGCCTTCCTCCAGGAAGGGGCTGCGGCGCAGCTGCGGCTTGAAGAGTCGCTGCTGGTGGCGGAAGTACTCCCAGACGGGTCCGGTGACCGTGAAGCCGGTGCCGTCGGCGCGGCTGAGCACGTTCACCACGTCGGCGATCACTCCGGCGACGATCTGGACGTCGTAGGCCGTCATGTCGGGGGTGCGGCGCAGTCCGTACACGGAGCAGAAGTCGGTGACGCCGAGCCGCAGGGCGAGCACCCGCTCGCGGTGGCGGTTGACCGTGCGGGAGATGCCGGCGAGGGCATCGACGCGGGTTTCGAGGTGGAGGAGGTCGGGAGTCTCCAGGACGGGCATCGCATACAGCCGGTGCTGCCCGCTGCGCTCCTCTGCCTGGGCCAGGGCGTCGAGGAAGGCGGTTCCGCCGTGTTCGGTGAACTTGGGCAGTACGAATCCGGCCAGTCGGCGGGCGGACGCACCGAGGCGGTCCAGCAGGTCGGGTATCTGCTCGGGGGTGCGGACCCGGATGAAGAGGAGGGGGAGCTCCCGGCCCGCGCCGGCGTCGGCGTCGAGGGCGGCGAACTGGCGCACGAGGTTCTGCTCGGCGCCCGCCACGTCGGCGTCACTGATCGAATCCTCCAGGCAGATCACCATGGAGACGACTCCGCGGCCGGCCTGCTTGTGGACGTCGGCGGCGAGGTGGGGGCGGGTGGCCGGGCTGTAGAGGGTGGCACCGAGGGCAGCGGCGAGGATGCGGGCCGGCGAGGCGGCGGTGAACTCGGCCGGCTCCTGGTGGAAGAGGTCCTTACGGACCGCGGGCGATATGTGCCCAAAGTGACGCATGTGCTTCCCCCGTACTGCTTCGGCGGCCCGACTGGCGTGGCCGGTAATAGTACGTACGAATATGAGTCAAGAGTTCCTCAAGCACATGAAGTTCAGGTAACCCTCTTGCACCATGCCCAGCTCTTTCCCCCAGGACAAGGCCCTACGGGGGGCCGCGTTGTTCCGCGGCACCCCGGGAGGGCAGGATGACGGGCATGACGCACGCGATGCAGAAGGGCTCGAACATCCCCGTGGCCGCCGTGGCGGTCAGGGCGGTGCTGCGGTGGACCGGCGGCCCCGAGGTCCCGGACGTCGATGCCTCGGCCCTGCTCGTGGGCCCGGACGGACGGGTGCGCTCGGACGAGGACTTCGTGTTCTACAACCAGCCCCGGCACCCCTCGGGGGCGGTGTGGCGGCTCGGCAAGAAGCAGATCGGCGACGCGGTCACCGACGCCGTGCAGGCGGACCTGCGGGCCGTTCCCGCGGCGGTGGACCGCGTCCTCGTGGTCGCCTCCGCCGAGGACGTCCCCTTCCAGCGGGTCCAGGACCTGCGGATCCTGCTGTACGACGCCACGGCGACCGGCGGCTCGGAGCCGCTGGCCTTCTTCGACGTGCGGCCCGAGACGGGCGCCGAGACCGCCCTGATCTGCGGAGAGCTGTACCGGCGCGGCGAGGGCTGGAAGTTCCGGGCACTGGGTGAGGGCTACTCCGACGGGCTGGTGGGCCTGGCCACCGACCACGGGATCTCCGTGGACGAGAACGCCGCCGAGAACGCTGCCGAGGCCGCGCAGAACGCCGAGCGGGCCCCCGGCTCCGGGACGGCCTCCACCGCCGGGCCGACCGCCGAGCAGACGGCCGCGATGCGCCCGCCGACCCCGACCGGCCCGCTCGCGCCGCCGACGCAGGCCCCTCCGGCCGTACAGCCGGCCTACGGGTACCCGCAGCCGGTGTCCCCGGCGCCGGTGCCGGGTCAGGGCGGCGACGCCTTCCGGCTGCCGGTGCAGGGACCGCAGTTCATCCGCCGCTGACCGGCGCCGAGCGGTCAGCTCTTGGCGGTCTTGTAACCCCGCCCCCACTGGAGTCCCCACCCGTACAGCCGGTCCAGCTCCGCCTGGAAGCCGTACACGAACTTCACCTCGCGGCGCACGATCAGCTCGCCCCTGACGTGCTCCAGGGAGAGCACGGCGCAGGAGCGGGCCTGCGGGTGGCGCTCCTCCAGCGGAATCTCGATGCGCGGCCCGGTGATCGGGTAGAGGGTGACCATGGCGTGGGTCCGGTCGAAGGCCGGAGTCTGGTCGTAGATGTAGACGAAGATCAGCAGTCGTTTGATCTCGTCGGCGTGGTCGAGGTTGACGAAGACCGTCTCCCCGGAGGGCGCCCCGAAGCGGTCGTCGCCGCTGAGCTTCACGTACGGCGGGCTGTTGATGTCGCCGTGCAGGTTGCCCAGGGGCTGGACGACGCCCCGGGTACCGTCGGCGAGCTCGTAGAGGCAGCCGATGTCGAGGTCGACGTTGACCATGCCCTGGGTGTGCGCCTGCACCATGTCGGGCTTGAACAGCTTGAACGGGTGCCGCAGGAGCCGGCCGCTGCCTGATCCGGGGCCGCCGATGTCGGAGGTGCGCATCCGCCAGGACAGGTTGACCCGCAGGTTTCCGTGGACCGCGCCCTGTTTGGTGAGGGAGACGGTCGGATGTCGTTTGGTGAGCTCGATCGCGTTCGACGAGGCGTTGCCCGAGTCGAACTGCAGCGCCCGGCTGCCCCGGATGCCGTCGAAGAATCCCATCCCCTGTTTCCCCCTGATCCCCTGGTCCCCTGAACCCCTGTGTGACGCGGACGGGGCGGCCCGCCGGGTGTGGACCCGGCGGCATCGCCGCCCGCGCGCTGCTCGGCATCGGCGGTGCGATGATCATGCCTGCCACGCTGTCGATCCAGCGCCAGGTCTTCCCCGACCGGCGCGAGC
>NZ_JBEZBN010000086.1:0-18395 GCF_040647115.1 Streptomyces sp. NPDC044571 | reverse complement strand
CCCGCCCCGGAAAGACAACAGACTGCCGGGAAGCCCCCGGGGAATGGCCGGGGGGTGACAGTCCAGGAGCGGGCCCGTCAGCGATCCACGGGCCGATCCCCGCCGCCATATCCCCATCCGGGGCCGACCATCCCCTCTTTCCGAGCCCAGGCCGGGTCAAGCCGCAGCCGACACCAATCAGATGGGCATCGGGGGCCGTCCGCCCACCATCGCGTCAGATCGCTACACAGCCCATCTCGGCATAGCGTCCGACGGCCGTCTGGGGTCGCTCATTGCCGCGGCAGATCGCTACACAGCCGGTCTCGGCTTGGCGTCCGCGGCCCGTCTGGGGGCGGGAATGGGCGCCATTGGGTCGCAGGACGTCAGTCATGCGCGCGCGGGTGGTTTGCCCTGATTTGGCGGCCGGTTGGCCAGACCGATGGGCCCCTTGACTGAGCGTGATGCCGAAAGGCCCAGCATCCGGCTCCTTCTGCGCCCTTTCGGTCCTCTAGATGCCCGCGAAGAGGCCGCAAAAGCCCAGAGATCCCCGTGGGGCCTGAATGGGGCTTGGGTCGGTCCGGATTGCGGCCGTGGGCTGTCGGGTGCAGGCGAGCGGCGCCCGGATCGGCTGGGAGGGCAGCGGTGCGGATCCGTGGCCCGACGAAGACTTTTTTCTGCGGGCTGTCACACTCTCGCGGCGGGGCGGGTCAATCCGGTGAGGAGCACAACCCAGCCGCCCGATGAGGAGCTCATCTGATGTCCACTGCCACTGTCATCACGATCGTCGCCGCCGTCATGGTGGGTTTCTCGGCCGTCTCGGTCTTTCTGCGTACGAAGTGGGTCGTGGAGCCGCTGGCCGACTACGGGGTTCCGCAGGACTGGTGGAACTGGCTGGGCGCGGCCAAGGCCGCGGGAGCGGCCGGTCTTCTCGTCGGCTTCTTCGTCCCGGTGATCGGCCTGATCGCCGCCGTGTGCACGGTCTTGTACTTCACCGGTGCCGTCATCACCGTGATCCGGGCTCGCTCCTACGCCCACGTCCCGTTCCCGATGATCTACGCAGCCCCCGTCGTCGCCGCCCTGGCCCTGGGCTTCCCCGCATGAACTGCCAAGCGCCTGCCGTCTCGTCCCATCAACCCCAGACGGTCGTCGGACGCTATGCCGAGACCGGCTGTGTAGCGATTTGGGGCGATGGTGGCCCCTGCGGGTCCCGATGCCCATCTGGTTGGCGTCGGCTGCGGCTTGACCCTGGCTGGGCTCGGGAAGAGGGGATGGTCGGCCCCGGATGGGGACATGGCAACCGGAAGCCGGCTCGGGCGTCGCTGATGGGCCCGTATGTCTGTCTGTCCCCCCGGACCCCCACCGACCCCGGGTGCGGGCATCCCGCCCACCTCGACCCCTTAACGCCGTTAACGCCGTTAACGGCGTTAACGCCCTCCCCCGAAAAAATACTTGTCGACTGGTTTTCTTCGCCCCCATCCCACAAGATGGAGCCCGACGTCCCACCAGACGGCGGCACGACACGAACAAGTGGCACCAGCGGCACCAGCGAAAAGCACCAGGAGACACCCACATGGCAAGGGCCCGGCAGGAACGTGCCGAGATCACCAGGCAGGCGATCCTCGACGGCGCAGCCATCGCCTTCGACCGGTGCGGCTTCGGCGGCACCAGCCTCAGCGACGTGGTCAGGTACGCCGGAGTCACCAAGGGCGCGCTGTACTTCCACTTCCCCTCCAAGGAAGCCCTCGCCCGCACCCTGATGGAGGAGCAGTTCCAGGTCTCCGAGGGCGTTCCCGCCATCGAGGAGCCCGGCCTGCAGACGGTCATCGACCTGACGCACCAGATGGCGTACGGGCTGCGCACCAACGTCCGTATCCGCGCCGCGATCCGCCTGGTCATCGAGTTCGGCTCGTTCACCAACCCCGACCCTGCCCCGTACAACACGTGGATCGACACCTGCCACGCCTGCCTGACGCCGGCCCAGGAGCGGGGCGACGTCCTCCCGGCGCTCGACGTGTACGACCTCTCCACCTTCCTCGTCGGCTCGTTCACCGGCATCCAGGTCACCTCGCACGTCCGTACCGGCCGTGAGGACCTGCACTCCCGGGTCATCGACCTGTGGAACCTGCTGCTCCCCGGGATCGTGCCCGCGCACCGCATCCCCGCCTTCGACCCGGCCGGCTCGCCCGAGTGCCGGGCCGAGCTCGGTCTGGCACTGCCCGACTCCTCGGCGGTCCCGGTCGGCTGACGGCGTATCCAGGGCGGCCTCGCACACGCCGTGGCGAACCACGGGGGTGCTCGCTACGGCGTGTGCGAGGCCGCCCTGTCGCGTATCCGCGCCCCGCCCCACCACGATCCAGGCCGTCCCAGGGCCGCCGCAGGGCCATTCCAGCCGTTCCAGGGCCGCTCCACCCCCCGTTCCCCACCCCCCGCACCCACTTCGTTAGCAAAACTCAGGCGTGGCGCCCACACGCGGCCACGAACGTTAGTAAAGTCCCTCTCATGACTTCGCCCTCGTCCCAGAGCGACCGCGAGAAGGTCGTCTCCAAACTCGCCCCGTGGCTCCGCCAGGAGTTGAAAGTCCGCACCGCCCAACTCGGGGTGGACATCCAGGACGCCGTCCACCAGGGCATCGCGCACTGGCGTGCGCTCGCCTCGGCCCCCTCCCCCGTCGACACCTCGGGCGCGGAATCCTTCTCCACCTGGCTGCCCGCCGGTCAGTGGGACTCCTTCCGCGCCGACTGCAAGGACCGCGGCGTCTCCCTCATCCAGGGACTGGCCCAAGCCGTCCGCCTGTGGCTGGAGATGAACCCGGCCCCCACCGTCAAGCGGCCTTCCGTCGTACGCCGCATCGTCGTGTGCAACCAGAAGGGCGGCGTCGGCAAGACCGCCATCACCGCCGGTACCGCCGAGGCCCTCGCCGAGGACCCGGAGACCCTCCACCCGGTCCGCGTCGCCCGCCGGCCCGCCCGCCTCTCGGGCGCCGAGGAGGGCGACGGGCACCCCGCGGAGCCGACGGCGGCAACCCCCTTGGACCTGGAGGACCTCCCGGGCCTCGGCATGCGCGTCCTGCTGGTCGACTTCGACCCGCAGGGCCACCTCACCAAGCAGCTCGGCCAGCAGCCCCTGCCCATCGGCGGCGACAGCCTCACCTGCCACATGGCCGGCGAGGCCAAGGGGCCCCTCGCCGACCTGGTCGTCCCCATCCCGGACGCACGCTTCGGCGACCGCCTCCACCTGCTCCCCGCCTGCACGGACGCCTTCCTCCTCGACGTGCGCCTGTCCACCGTCCGCGCCCGCGAGGCCGCCCTCGAACGCGCCCTGGCACCCGTCGAGTCCGACTACGACGTCATCCTCATTGACTGTCCCCCGAGCCTCGGCCTCAGCATGGACGCCGCCATCTACTACGGCCGCCGCCGCGACGCCGAACAGCCCGGTGCTTCCGGCGCGCTGATCGTCGTACAGGCGGAGGACTCCTCGGCCGACGCGTACGACCTCCTCACCTCCCAGATCAACGACCTGCGCGACGATCTCGCCCTCGACATCGACTACCTCGGCCTGGTCGTGAACCTCTACGACGGCCGCCGCGGCTACATCGCCACCTCCTCCCTCCAGGCCTGGAGGGACATAAAGGATCCGCGCGTCGTCGCCGTCGTACCCGACCTCAAGGAACAGCGCGAGGCCGTCCGCGTGAAGCAGCCGCTGTTCGTCTACGCACCCAAGGGCGACCAAGCGGTCGCGCTGCGGGCCCTCGCAAGGGAGATCTCATGAGCAAGGCCGACAAGCTCGCCGTCTCGGCATCCTTCGCCCGCGCCCAGCCCGTCGGCGTCAGCTCCCGCCGCGCGGCCATCGCGGAGGCCACCGGCGCTCCCACCTCCGGGGTGGTCCCGCCGTCCGAGGTCCCC
The DNA here is from genome assembly GCF_040647115.1 of Streptomyces sp. NPDC044571. Lineage (NCBI taxonomy): Bacteria > Bacillati > Actinomycetota > Actinomycetes > Kitasatosporales > Streptomycetaceae > Streptomyces > Streptomyces sp. NPDC044571. The sequence continues at coordinate 14,514 of NZ_JBEZBN010000086.1, read as the reverse complement.
ATCGAGGCGCTCGCGCACAACCCGTTCAACCTCCGCGAGGACCTCACCGAACTCGACGAGCTGGCCCAGTCCCTGCTCTCCCGGGGTCAGCTCCAGCCGCTGGCGGTCGCCACCCGTATGGCGTTCATGGAGGCCCACCCGGGCCAGACCGACGGCCTCGGCCGCGCCCCGTACGTGGTGATCGACGGCAACCGGCGCCTCGCGGCCGCCCAGCTGGCCGGCCTGAAGACCATGCACATCCACGTGAACGACGCCCTGTCGGCGTCGGCCGCGGACATCCTCGAATCGGCCCTCATCGCCAACATCCACCGGGTGGACGTGGCCCCGATGGACCAGGCCCGGGCCCTCCAGGAACTCGTCGACGTCCACGGCTCCCAGGCGCAGGTCGCCAAGCGGCTGGGCAAGACGGCCGCCTGGGTCTCCCAGAGGCTGGCTCTCCTGAACCTCACCCCGAGTCTCCAGGAGAAGGTCGACACGGGTGAGCTCAAGGTGGAACCGGCCCGCCGCATCGGGCGCCTGCCGCAGGCGCAACAGGAGGCGGCGGCCACCGAGACGATCGGCGCCGTGAACCCCCCGCGCCAGCGCACCCACCCGGCCCCGACCGTTAACGCCGTTAATGCCCCCGGCCAGGATCCGACCGTTAACGGCGTTAATGCCTCCGCTGTCTCGGCTGCCTCAGCTGCCTCCGCGGCGCCCCGGATCACGATCGCCACGGATTCCCCGGAAACGATCGCGGACGCCCTGGCCGCCCACCTCACCCCCGACGACCTCAAGGCCGTCACCGAGCTCCTGCTGACCCGCATCTGAACGCACGGACGCCGGACCGCCACCACGGACCGGCACCAGAACCCACGCCGGGACCGACATCCGGCCGCCGACGAAGGCGTTAACGGCGTTAACGCCGTTAACGCCCCACGTGCGATTCATGTGCGTTCAGTCGTGCGCTTCACATAGGCTGCCCCCGGAGGTACGCACGCACCATGCCCGACGAACAAGAGAGCCTCTTCGCTGCAGTCGACGCCCTGCTCGAAGAAGCGGCCGCTCAGGACCCGCTCCCGCATCCAGACGAGCGCAAGCGCCTACGGGAAGCCGCCGGCCTGAGCCAGGACCAGATCGCCAAGGCCCTCTCCGTACGCCGCGAAACCGTCACCTCCTGGGAGACGGGACGCACGGCCCCGCGTCCCCCCAAGCGCGCTGCGTACGCCCGCCTCCTGGAAGGCCTGGCCGCCCTCCACCCCGTTAACGGCGTTAACGGCGTTAACGGCGTCAACGCCGTCAACCCCACCCCGGAACCGACGGCCGCCCCGGAGCCGACGGCTGCCCCGGAGCCGCCGACCGTCCCGGGCCCCGGGCCGGAGCCCCAGCCCCGGGAAGAGCCGCCCGGCGAAACACCGCCGCACCCCAACACCACCAACACCCCCACCACCCCCACCACCCGACGGGCAACCCCCCTACCGGCAACCCCCCGGGCCGCCACCCTCCCTCCCCCCACCCCCCTGGAAGGCAACGGCCCCCTCCTCGTCCTGGACGGCACCGACCGCGCCCACGCCGCCCGCGGGCTCCTCCTCGACCTCCCCCCCAAGGCCCGCACCGACCTCCCCACCCTCATCGCCTGGGCCCTCGGTCCCGACGCCGACCTGCGTTCCCCCCGCCTCCACCGCAACGGCAAGGACGGCGACCCGCTCCTCGTCCTCACCGCCGCCGCCACCGAGGCCCTCGGCCTCCCCGACACCCTTGAGGACCGGCGCGCCCTGCGCCTGCCCGACCACCACCCCGTCCTCAAGCAGCTCGCCAAGAGCAAGTGGCAGCTGACCCGCCGCGGTTTCGGCCCCTGGCCCCGCATCTACCGACCAGCCACCGCCGCCACCGGCCGCCAGTGCGTCCAGCTGGCGATCCTGCCCTGGGGCGCCCTGGACCCCCGGGCCTGGGGCGAGCACACCGCCGACCTCCCCGCCCCGGAGCTCGCCGAGATCCTCACCACGTACGCCACCCGCGTCCTCACCCCGCGCGGCTCCACGGCCGTGACCGGCCTGGAACTCATGACGGCGCTGCGCCCGCCCACCCGCGCCGCCCGCAACCCCGCCACCAACACCTGGGAGTCCGCGGCCGTTCCCGGCTCCCTCACCCGCCCCGTCGACCCGGCTCCCCCGGAGGCCCCCGACGAGCATCCGGTGGTCGCCGCCCTGTACCCCCGCGCCCACCAGCGCACCCCGGACCAGGTGCTCGACGAGGAGGCGTACGACTGGTTCCGCGACCCGGAGCTGCTCACCGACGCCGAGTGCGCCCGCACCCACGCCGTCGGCATCGACGTGAACATGGCCTTCGCGGCCGCCGCGAACCGCCTCACCGTCGGTCTCGGCCCGGCCGTCCACACCACCAGCCCCCGCTTCGACCCGAAGACCCCGGGCTGCTGGCTGGCGGACCTGTCCTCCCTCACCCTCGACCCGCGCCTGCCCAGCCCCTTCACTCCGCACGGCAAGCCGCCCACCGGCCCCGCCTGGTACGCGACCCCGACCCTCGCCTACGCGCAGGAGCTCGGCCACACCGTCCACCCGACCGAGGCCTGGCTCCGCCCGGACCACGGCTCCTACCTCGACGCCTGGTACACCCGCCTGCGCGACGCCTACATGGCCACCATGGCCGACCTCGGCATCACCTCGGCCCTCTCGGAGACCGAGTTCCTGACCGCCATGGCCACCGCCCCCCAGCACCCGGCCACCGCCACGCTCAAGCCGGTCCTGTCGGCCATCAAGTCCACCGTCAAGGGCGGCATCGGCAAGCTCCGCGAACGCCCCCAGGGGGCCGGCTACCGCCCCGGCGAGCCCTGGCCCGCCCTCGAACGCCCCACCTGGCGCCCCGACATCCGCGCGGCCGTCATCTCCACCGCCCGCGTCAACATGCACCGCAAGATGAACAAGCTCGCCACCGCCGCCGGCCAGTACCCCGTCGCCGTCCTCTCCGACTGCGCGGTCTACCTCTCCGACGGCCCGAGCCCCCTCGACTTCCTCCCCCGCACCCCCGAAGGCAAGCCCCTCCCCGGCGGCTTCCGCCTCGGCGTCAGCCCCGGCATGGTCAAGCACGAGGGCACCCAGCCCCTCCTGTGGGCCGTCCAGATGCTGGACGAGGGTCTCAATCCCGCCCGCCACATCAAGGGCCACGACGCCGCCGCCGACGGAGAGTAAGAAGCAGACATGGCCAGCATCGACGACAGCCTCAGCCGCGCCGACGAACTGCACTTCACCCGCCCCGTCCCCAAGTCCGCGGGCGCGCAGATGCGCTTCCTGGTCAAGCAGCTCAAGTCCACCCGGGAGGCGGCCCGCCTCCTCGGCATCTCCCAGCGCACCGTCGAGCGCTACGTCAGGGACCAGCTCAGGCAGCCCAAGCCGGCTCTCGCCGCCCGCCTGGCGGCCGAGGTCCGCCGCCGTTGGCAGCCCCTGGTCCGCAAACGCGCCCGCGAGCAGGCCGCCCGCCAGACCGGCCTGGTGATCGAAACCCGGGCCCGTTTCGGTTTCACCGCCGCCCCCGGCACCACCGACGACGGCCGTATGCGCCGTATCACCCAGCACCTGCCGCCGCAGTACGCGAGCCGCCTGTTCGCCGCCCAGGAAGCCGGCGCCCCCGAGGCCGAGCTCCGCGCCATCGCGGCGGAAGGCCTCCAGGAGATCTACTTCAAGGACAGCGGCGCCCGCGCCACCAGCCTCCTGGTCGAGTTCACCGACATCGACTACGTCGACTTCGCCTTCTGAAACCCGGGCGGATCGGCAACTGATCAAGCGACCGTCGGCGCGGACAGCCCCCGCTGCGAGCGTTCCGTCTTCCGGCCCACCTGCCGCGGCTGGATCGTACGGGGGTCCACGGCCTCACCCGGGGCCCCTTCCCGGTACAGGCCGTCCGGTTCGGCGTCCCGGTCGTGGGGGAGCAGGTAGAAGACGCGCCGCTTCTGGAGCCCGCTGTCGGGGTCGGCCTCCGCCGTGTCGCCGAGCTCGGTGAAACCGATCATGCGCCCGTCGCGGTGGTAGCGGGGCTTGCCCCGGCGGCGCGGGGTCTTGTCGAGGGCCTGGCGGACGTAGTCGAGCTCTTCGGGGTTCTCCAGCCACACCACTTTGTCCTCGTGGGCGAGATCGCTTGCTGACAGTAGCGAGCTCATGGCGTGGGTCCCTCCTCATGCACGTCGGCCCCGCAGGGCCCCTGATTCCTCCACGCCGCGAGCGGCGCCGGTGTCGTTATGCAGCCGCCGCCTGTGCGGCGCGACCGGGTGGTGGATTCGTTCATCTTCCTTGTCCATCGTAGGCGTGCCCGCGGCGGGGCGGCCGCACGCACGGGCCCGTCACCTCGTGGTTGCCCTGTTCGCCTCGCGCGGCACCTGGTCCTCGTCGGCGAGCAGGGCCAACCCGGGATAGAACTTCTGCCCGTTCGAGCGGAGCATCTCGTTCGGCGAGGCGACGCCGACCTCGGCACGGATCCGGGTGGCGAACGCGCGGGTCGTCGCGGGCCGCAGGCCCTCCCCGTCGTTGCACCAAGCGCTGTAGGCGCGGTACAGGGCGCCCTGCTCGACCTTCAGGTCCCGCGGGTCGGCCAGGTCGGCGCCGGTGGTGCAGCACTCGGCCAAGAACCGCCCGATGTGGTCCTCGGTGGTGGCGTACGCCTGGGTGGCCGTCCGTACGACGCTGGGACCGGTCAGGGACGGCTTGGTGGCGAGGTAGGCCTTGGCGCCCTGGATCATCCAGTGCAGGATGCCGGGGCCCTCGTCGTGGACGAGCTCCTCGGCCAGATTGTCGATCTTGCGGTGGTCGGGGACGACCCGCTCGAAGGGGATGAGCCGGATCCGCCGCCAGAAGGCGTGGCCGCCCGTGCCGACTTCCGGCCGGTGGTTGCCCAGCAGCCACAGTTTGTGGGTCGGCTCGAAGCTGAAGAAGTCCTGCCGCATCCGGCGTGCCTTGAGCCGGTCGCCGCCGGTCAGCAGCTTGACGCGGGCCTCGTCGAACTTGTCGTGGGGCTTGAGCTCGCTGCACACGAACAGCCGCCGGCCGTGCAGCTCCGTCAGCTCGGTGGAGTGCTCGTTGAACTTGCCGCGCTCCATCAGGAACCCGGGCGGCGCCACGTCCGCGTAGTCACCGAGGATCTTGATCACGACGTCGAGCAGCGCGGACTTCCCGTTCGCGCCGACCCCGTACAGGAACGGCAGCACCTGCCCGCCCACGTCGCCGGTGATGCTGTAGCCGAGCAGGAGATGAAGGAAGTTGATCATCTCCTTGCCCTTGTCGTCCTCGCCGAAGGTCTCGTCGAGGAACCGGTGGAACCGCGGCGTCGGCATGGCCTCGGGCGCCAGGTGCGTCGCGCGCGAGTGCAGGTCCCGGGTCGGGTCGGGCTTGTGCAGATCGCCCGTACGCAGGTCCACGACGCCCGCCGGCGTGCACAGGGCGTACTTGTCGCCGTCCAGCGTGTCAGGATCGAGGGCGAGTTCGGGGGAAGCCTTGGCCTGGGTGAGCATGGCCTTGACGCCCGAGGTGGACATGGCCCGCTTGCGGTGCTGGGCCAGCTCCCGGTCGGTGAAGATCCCCCGCGGGTCGTGGGTGGGCAGTTCCTCCGCCATGTCGCCGGCCGCCCAGATCGCGGCCTTCTCGCCACCCGTGCGCTTCCAGCGGTACTCGTCCCACACGTACCAGCCCAGTCCCTCGACGTGCCGGAACCGGTCGTGGTGCAGGTACGCGAACAGCTTGGCGTTCCCGCGGTCCGTCAGGTTGTTCAGCAGCCCGGCCTGAACGAAGTCCGCCGCGGCAGCGACGGGCGCCGCACTCTGCTGCGCGGGCAGCCGCCGACCGGCCGCCGCGGTCTCGGCGGAGAACGCGGCGAGCTGTTCCGCCGCCGCCTGGGCGTTGAACCCCGTGCTTCCGGCGCTGCTCATGGGCGGTCCTTGGGCTGGATCGGTCGATCGCTTCCGGCACGCAGCCCCGCGTCGACGATGAGGGCGTTGCGCCGCGTCTGGTGGGGCCGTGCCAGGTCCGCGACTTCCAGGAGCAGACGGCGGCACTCCGCCTCGCCGAGGTGCCCGGCCGCAGCCAGGCCGCCCGCGGTGAAGGCGGCCCGGTTGAGCTTCTCGCTGAACGCCGTCCCGGAGGGGCTGGCCGCGCAGGCCCGCACCTCGTCGAGCAGCGAGGCGAGCACCCGCCGCCCTCCGCCCCGGCGCGGACGCTGCTGCGCCGGGATGGCCGCGGCCGTACGGGACTCCCCACGGGACTCCCCGCCGTGCCCGGTCCGCACCAGCTCGGCCGCCAGCCACAACGGCAGGACCGCGGGCACCCTCGCCCCGGGCAGGGCCTCGTACGCCCCGGCGGCGGTACGCGTGCTCGGCGCCACGATGTAGCCGCCGTCCGCCCGGACATCGACCTGCCAGGCCAGCGCCACCCGGGAGCTCGACCCGCTGGAGCACCGGAACCGCGGCCCGTCCTTGGGCGCCCGGTACCAGATGTGCATCCCGCCGGAGGGCGTCCGTACGCGCAGCGTCGAGGTGTCCTCGCACGGGTTGGGCCGGGACCTGTGAGCGGCCAGAAGCGCCAAGGTGTCGAATCCGCTCTGCAGACCGGTCAGGTCGACGCGGTCATCGATGGGAATGCCGGGAAGCAGCCGCTGCCGGTCGGGGAGGGACGCGCCGTGGGCGTCCACGTCGATCACCACGAGCCCGGCAGGCCCGGTGGCGACACCGATCCCGAACCTGGGCTCGGCCTCCCACCACGCACGCACCGTACGAAGGTCCGTGGTCGCGGCGTGGAACCCGTGACACCAACGACGCTCGGCGTGACACGGGCACGCCTCGGGCGCGTGCTCACTGCCCCGGCACTCCGGGCAGTTGGCGGCAGGCGTCTTGGTTCCCGGGGCCAGCGGATGCACGGGATACCCCCGCAAGGCCAGCCAGCCGGCCACGTCCATCGCCGTCCCGCCGCTCACACCCTGCGGCGGCTTCTCGGGCTGGACCGGCACTGGCTCTTCCTCGACGCGGTGTAGGTCCCAGGGACCAGAGGGACTGAAGATTCACTATCGCGGAGATTACCGCAGAGATCACCGGCACCCACCCCGGAATCGCTGCCGTATCGACATTTCAGTCCCTTCAGTCCCTCCGTTCCCGCTGTTCACCCTCCAGAGCTTCCACCGGCAACCCCACCCCACCCGGGCGTGTCGCCCCGGTCCCTGCCAAGGGCCCAAAACCACCCGCACCACCGCATCCACCCCCGAGCACTCCCAAATCTCCCTGCCCTCAGGTACTGAACGGCCGAGACCCTCGTTCAGTCCCTGTCCTTTCAGTCCCTGAGAAAACGTGCAGGTCACAGCGTTTTGATCTTCGCAGCAGGGACTGAAGGGACTCAGAGTCGGTACTTCCAGCTCTCACGTGTGCGTGTGTATGCGCGGGCGTATGTAAGGAGTGCCTTGTTCATATCTGGCTCATAACTGGAAAGTTGAGTCCCTCCAGTCCCTGCGAACCGGCCGGCACCAACCCTGACCTGCAGGTTTATGCAGTGACTGAAGCACCAGGGACCGAAGCGTGCGTACGCGGCTTCAGTACCTGGTCCGGGGGACCGGGTACCGAGGGAGGGGGCGGACGAGAACCGAGCCCCCTCCCCCCACGGCCCGTCAGACCCTCCACAGCGCGGAAGAAGCCCCTGCGACCCCAAGCCCGCCGGCAGGCCCCAGAAGGGCCCTCTGAAGCCCTCCAGCGCACGCCGCACGGCGGACGGACCCAGCTGGAGGCACTTCCGTGGCGCCAGGGGCGACCGACCGGTGACATACCTGGACAAATGCCACGCCGAAGGGCGCAGGGAAGAGAAGGCGCAACGATCCGCTCAGCGCTGGCGGAGGGCCTCCTGGGAGGCGACGTACTTCAGCATGAGCCGGGCGAAGTCCAGACGTTCCTGCTCGGACCACTCCGCGGTGATGTACTCGAAGGCCGAGCGCTGGTGCCGACGGAAGCGGGCCATCAGTTCCCGGCCCTCGTCGCTGAGGTGGAGGACCGTGCGCCGGCCGTCCTGCTGCGAGGCGGCGCGCACGAGGTAGCCGGCCTTGATCGAGTCCGACACCATGCGGCTGGCCACGGACGGGTCCACGCCGAGGTGTTCGGCCACGGCGCCGACCGTGACCTCACCGGCATCGCGCTGCTCGGCCTCCATGACGACGTTGAGGACCAGCGTGCGTCCCAGGTCCTTCGGGGACATGGGGTCCGCGACGTCCAGGAGCGAGGAGCGGCGCAGCTTCCCGAACGCCGGGCCGACGGCGTTCAGCAGCTCATCACCCGTCACCGGCTCGTCTCTCGTCATGCGATCAGCCTACCTAGATGACCGCACGAATACATGTGTTGACCTGAAAACGCATGCATGCAAGCATGCATATGTCTTCAGCATCCAAATTCCACGCACCACACCACATCGAACGGGGACCGATTTCTCGTGACCACCCTCATCACCGGCGCCCGAGGCCGGATCGCCCAGGCCGTCATCAACCGCCTGCACGCCCTCGGACTCCCCCTCCGCGCCGCCAGCGCCCACCCCACGGCCCTGACGGTCCCGGACGGCGTGGAGACCGCCGAACTCGTCCTCACCCGGCCCGAGAACTTCGAGGCCGCCCTCCGCGACGTCCGCCAGGTCTTCCTCTATCCCGAGCCCTCCGGCATCGACGAGCTGATCAAGGCCGCCGAGGCCGCCGGCGTCGAGCACGTCGTCCTGCTCTCCTCGTCCTCCGTCCTCGGACCGGACGCCGAGAACGACCCGCTCGCGAGCCACAGCCTCCGGGTCGAGCGAGCCCTCGCCTCCTCCGACCTCACCTGTACGCTCCTGCGCCCGGACGCCTTCGCCGGCAACTCCCTCGGCTGGGCGCACTCCATCAGCCAGGGGCAGCCGATCCGACTCGCCTACCCCGACGCGCACATCGCGCCCATCCACCCCGACGACATCGCGGACATCGCCGCCGAGGCCCTGACCGGCACCTCCCTCACCGGCCGCGCGGTCACCCTGACCGGCCCCGAGTCACTCACCTTCCGCGAACAGCTCGCCCTGCTCGCCGACACCCTCGGCCGCGCCATCCCCGTCGAGCAGATCACCCGCGCCGAGGCCGAACAGCAGATGGCCCACCACATGCCCCCGCCGATGGTCTCCTCGCTGCTCGACCTCTGGGAAGCCGCCGACCGCACCCCCGCAGCCATCCACGACACCACCCACACCCTCCTCGGCCACCCTGCCCGCACCTACCGCCAGTGGGCCACCGAGAACGCCCCCGCCTTCACCCCCCACTGAGGAGCCGGGAAGCCCCGGGCCGGACAGACGGGACCTCCGCGACAGTCGACCAGGGCTCCCTGAGAAGATCTCAAAAGGTGCCCGACCGGAGCGAAGAGGTGGCTCATGCCAAAACGTCACGCGGTAGTAGCCGGGGCGGGGATCGGCGGTCTCACGGCCGCCCTCGCACTGCATCGCCGCGGCTGGCACGTCACCGTCTGCGAACGCGCCCCCGAACTCCCCACCACCGGCGCCGGCATCGGCCTCGCCCCCAACGCCCTGCGCGCCCTCGATGCCATCGGAGTCGACGCCGCCCACGCCGCCGGCAGCGCGACAGCCACCACGATGGGCGTGCGCCGCCCCGACGGCCGGTGGCTCACCCGGACCGCCACCGCCGACATGGCAGCCCGCTACGGCACGCCCCCGATCGCCGTCCCGCGCCCGGCCTTCACCGCCGCCCTCGCCGCCGCCCTGCCGCCGGAGACCATCCGCTACGGCACCGCCGTGACCGCCGTCGACGACACCGCGGGCCGCCCCACCGTCCGTACCGCCAACGGCCCGGACCTCCCCGCCGATCTGGTCGTCGCCGCCGACGGCATCCACAGCCCGCTGCGCCGCGCGTACTTCCCAGCCCACCCCGGCCTGCACTACATCGGTGAGACCGCCTGGCGGACCCTCGTGGATGCCCCCGACCTCCGGATACCCGCCATGAGCGAGACCTGGGGCCGAGGTGAGCGGTTCGGCATCACGCCACTCTCCGACGGCCGGTTCTACCTCTACGCCACCGCAGTCGCCCCACCCGGCACCCGTTCAGCCGACCCCCGAGCCGAACTCCGCCACCGCTTCGGCTCGTGGCACGACCCGATCCCGGCCCTCCTGGACCGCGTCCAGCGCCTCGCCCCCGCCGACGTCCTCCAGAACGACCTCCACGACCTGGCCGCCCCGCTCCCCCGCTTGCACCACGGCAGCATCGCCTGGGTCGGCGACGCCGCCCACGCCATGGCCCCCAACCTCGGCCAAGGCGGTTGCCAGGCCATCGAGGACGCGGTGGTCCTCGCCCACCTGCTCCCAGCCGAACACGACACCCACACCCCCACCTCCATCCCGACCGCCCTCGCCGCATACACCGCCGCCCGCCGCGACCGCACCAACGCCATCCGCCTCCGCGCCCGCCGCGTAGGCCGCCTGGGCGCCCTCCGCAACCCCCTGGCCGTAGCGGCCCGCGACCTCACGGTCCAAGCCACCCCCACCCCCCTCGCCCTACGCGGCATGGACGACCTCTTCAACGGCTTCCACCTCCCCCGATAGCAGGGCCCCGGCCCCCCGTACCCGGCACCCACGAACCAGACGCGCCCACCGCCGCCCTGCGGGCGCATCTCTCCGCAGCAGCGGGGCACCACCCCACCCTGGCCGTCGGGCGGCGTCAGCGTCGACATATGAGCGCTCTTGACAGTCGGGACTCCCCCACGCAAGGTTTCACTACTTGCTTAGTGAAAGCGAAATGAGTAGGCGTGATCGAGTACCGCATCGACCGGCGCAGTGGTGTGGCCACCTATCTCCAAATCGTGCAGCAGACCAAACAGGCCTTGCGCCTGGGCCTGTTGGAGCCGGGGGACCAGCTGCCCACTGCCCGTGAGGTGGTCGAGGCCCTCGCCATCAACCCCAACACCGTGCTCAAGGCCTACCGGGAACTCGAACGTGAAGGCCTGGTGGAAGGCCGCCGAGGCCTCGGCACCTTCGTCCGCCGGACGCTGGGCGAGGGCAGGGCGGCAGACGGCGCGCTGCGCACCGAGCTCGCCCAGTGGCTTGCACGGGCCCGGCGGGCGGGCCTGGAGCAGGACGACATCACCGCACTGTTCACCTCCGTACTGAGCGGATCCGACGGTGAACCGAACCAGGGGGACGAAGAATGACGGCAGCCATCGAAGCGCACGGCCTCGGACGGAGGTTCCGCCGCGGCAGCTGGGCCCTGCGGGACTGCTTCTTCCGGGTGCCGCCGGCCGCATATGCGCCCTGATCGGCCCCAACGGCGCCGGCAAGTCCACCCTGCTGGCCTTGGCCGCGGGCGTAGTGAAGCCCACCGAGGGCACCCTGAGGACCCCGGCCCGCGAGGCCATTGCCTATGTCGCCCAGAACAAGCCGCTCTACCCGCAACTGGGCGTCCGCATCGCCCGCAAGGGAATCGAGTCCCCCGAGCGGCTCGGGCGACGCCGGTGGGTGGTCGAGCGGACCATGTCCTGGCTGACCGGCTACCGCCGACTCAGCCACCGATACGAACGCCACCCCCGCAACTACCTGGCCTTTCTCGGCCTCGCCGCCGCCCTGTGCTGCTACAAACGACTCGTCCGCCTCACCACATAGGACACGGTCTGTGACAAAGCCGGTGTGAAGCGTCTCTGAATCGGCTTCGGCGATGAAGAGTGCGATGTGGTTGATCACGATGGTGATCATGTGCCCCAGGCTTTGCTTGGCCTCGACTCCGACGACCCAGGAGTCGCCGTCTTCGGCGGTCTCTGTGATGGCCGTTCCTGGCAGGTCGATCCTGACCTGGTAGTGCCGGGTTGTGGCGCTGGGGAGGTTCACATGCTGCAGCCCAGAAGTGAGGTTCGCCGGCCGGTTGGTTGTGGTGGTCATGATGTGGGTGCGGTGGTCTTCGGGACGGTGTATGGGGCGCCGTCCACTCGTGCTCTGACCATGGCCGTCTTGGCCGGTCTCCGGGGTGGAGGGGATCTTGGACGCAGGGTTTGTAACTGACCACTTCACCGGATCGGTGCTGGTTGCAGCGAAGGGTGCAGACGGGGCACAGTCGCTCCCTCGCACTCGCCGGACTGGTGCGCACGGCCGCGTGGCTGTGACGGCGGCCGGACGGCTCGGTGACCGGATCCCGGGTCCCCCCGATCGTGCCAGGAACGGGAGCCGGTCATCGTCGTGGCAGAGGGTTATTCGCCCTGGAGCTTGGTCAGGATCCACTCGCCGAGTTCCTCGGTCATCAGTGTGTGTCCCTCGTTGTCACTGGCGCACATGAAAGCGTCGAGTTCGCTGTCGGCGGGGTCGATCTTGCGGTAAAGCGTGTCGTGGTCGTCGATGTCACCGGCCGCCACTGCGCTGACGCTCGGGACGAATGTGCTCGTGTTGTAGGTGAGTTCGGCCGGCTGACCTTCGAGAAGCCCGGCCAGGAAGGCGGCGGTTCCGAAGTTCCCGGGGTGGCCTGGGAGATTGTGGGCTTCGGGGAACAGGCCGCCGGGAGCGCCGTCGATGTCGGGCAGGCCGCTGGAGGTGATCTGGATCTCGGTGGCTCCGGCCTTCTTCAGGACGGCGACGACCTGTTCTCCCATGTTCTGCGTGTCCAGACGGGTGCCCGTCAGCTCCTGACCGGTGGTGCGCATCGCCGTCACGCCGGCCGGGATGTTGTTTCCGGCGCCGGTGCCCGTCCCGTTTCCGACACCGAGCCGCCGTACGCCCTCGGGCCAGCCGCCGACCCGTTCGAGTTCGGCGAGGAAGTCGATGCGGGCCTGGTCCTGGCGGGCCTCGGCGCCGACGGTACCGATGTGCCAGCGCAGCAGTTCTCGGGCGGCCGGGCTGTTGACCAGCACGGAGAAGTTGCCGAGGAGTTCGCCGAACCCCGGGATCGAGCCCCAGTTGTCCTTCACCCAGTGTGCGAAGGCCTGTACCCCGATGGGCAGCCAGGCGCCGCGGTGAGGGGTGTCGTAGGAGAGATAGGTCGAGGTCTGGTGGTCGTCACCGTCGTGCTGCATCTTCGCGAGGGCGTAACGCGTGACCAGCCCACCCATACTGAAACCGCCGACCGTCAGCTTGGCGGTCCCTTCGCGGTCGTCGATCGCCTTCTTGATGCACTGGATCGCCGCACCGGCGTTGTCGATGATGGAAGCGGACCGCTCGTCGAAGCCGAGGAGAACCAGGTCGAAGCCGGCCTCCCGCAGCGAGGAGACGAAGGGGTACTCGCCGTTCTCCAGGGCGTTCCACAGAGCGTCGGGATCGCTCTTCCCGGCGGAGAAGCCGTCGGAGAGGATCACCGGCTTCCTGACCCGGCTCTGGCCCGGCGTGCTGTAGAACACCCAGGCGGTTCCCCCTTCGAGTGGCCACGTGGCGTCCCACGCGGAAGTCCTCGGGTACGCGGGCTGAGCGCCCGGCATGGCGTTGTCCCAGATGCTCACAACAGGCATGGACATGAATTTGGCTCTTTCCTCTCGTGGTGCGGCCGGGCTGCGCCACCCGTGGGGCCGCCGCTTTCAGGGCGAAAGCAGAACCTATGATTGCGAGGCTCAGATCCCGCTACCAGGGAATCCACACCACGTCACCCTTTCGACCCGACGCCCTTTCTGTGCAGGTCACAGGGCTGAAAGGGAAGAAACGATGATGCGGGCCCAAGGTCCGGGAGCATTCGGCCGGGCGTGAAGTACGGCTGAGAGACGGCTTCGAGCTCCCCCCGGCATTACGGGAATACCATGATTTTGGTCAGCCGTGTGCATCGACCAGAAGAAGGTGACCGCGATGCGCATAGCGGTCAGTGACCGGAGCGTCCCTCCGAAGACACCGCCGACTTCCTGCGTTCTGCGTTCCCGACGGCGCGAGCCGGCGCTCGGACATGAGGCCGTCGCGGAGTGGGAGCGGGAGAACCGGGTCGTCCTTCCTGAAGCCGTACAGGACCTTCATCGCGGAGATCAGCAACGGCTCCAGCCTTGGCCCTGCCCGCGACGGTGGTCTTCAGCCGCTCGGCCGGCTGCCCGGCGCGTGGCCCGACCTCGGCCCGCGACGGCCGGGCGAGCCGTTCCCTCTGGAGGCCGCCTGGGGCTGGGAGCACGACGAAAGTGTCGATCGCGAGGACCCGCGCATCGACGCCGTATGCAACAAGGGATCCGTCGTTCTCGGGTCCGAGCACGAGCAGTCGTTCTGGCTCCTGCTCACCACTGGCCGCCGCCGCGGCGGTGCGACGTCGGCACACTGGCAACGACTGGTGGGACTGAACGCTCGCGCGAGCGCGTCGAGCGTTACAGCGAGGACGACGCCCGCGACGACCTCCGTCCTGCTCCCCCACGGGATCGCTGCCGGCCACGTGGCACTGACCGGTCAGAACACGGTCGACGGCACGGCTGAGGATGGCTGGGGAGGTACCCCGAAACCTTCAACACCTACACCAGTGGTGTGGGTTGGGGGTGTGGTGGTGGGGTTTGGGTGTTATCGGTGTATGACATGAGGAACTACCGTTGATCAGCGCAGTAGTGGTTCGTGGTGGCTG
>NZ_JBEZBN010000085.1:0-20920 GCF_040647115.1 Streptomyces sp. NPDC044571 | reverse complement strand
CGTCGACGCCTACCTCCGCCGCATCCGCGCCAAGCTGGGCATCAACAACACGGCCGAGCTGACCCGCCTGGCCATCTCCATGGGGCTGTGACACCGACTACGGCCCGCCGGCCGGCCCGCTGAAGACCGGCCGGGCCCAGGCCGGAGGCTCCGGCGGCGGCTGTGACAGCACTGCGGGATCCCCCGACCCCCCTGAAGGCCGGGGATCCGCCACGACCGGCGGATTCCCGGCTTTGCCGCGCCCGCCACCGGTGGCGGCGCGCAGGGCCGCCACGAATTCCAGACAGGAGCCGTAGCGGTCCTCGGGGACCTTCGCCAGGGCCTTGGCCAGCACCTCGTCGGCGGCGGGCGCGATGCCCGGCCGCCTCTCGCTCAGCAGGGGAGGCGGATCGTACTGGTGCGCCCACAGCAGCCGCGTCACGTCCTGGTCCCTCTCGAAGGGCGGACTGCCGGTGAGGCATTCGAACACCACGCAGGCGAGGCTGTAGAGATCGCACCTGCCGTCCACCGGCCGGCCGGAGATCTGTTCCGGCGCCATGTAGTCGAGGGTGCCGACGAACTCGCCCGCAGTGGTGAACCCGGTGAGCGCCAGCGACCTCTTCGTCAGTCCGAAGTCCGTGAGGTAGGCGTATTCCGGGTGGTCGCTGTCCGTGCCGGCGGCAACCAGGATGTTGCCGGGTTTGACGTCCCGGTGCACCAGGTCGTGCTCATGGGCCGCGTCGAGCGCGGACGCCACCTGGGTGACGATGCGGAGGGCGGTCGCGACGGGGAGCGGACCTTCCCGGGCCAGCAGGGCGGCCAGGTCCGGCCCGGAGACGTAGCGCATGGCGATGTACAGGACGCCGTCGGTCTCACCGGCTTCGAAGATCGGCACGATGTGCGGATGGTCGATCTGCGCGGCCACGCGCGATTCGTGGGTGAAGCGGCGCCGGAAGGTCTCGTCGCGGGCGCGCTCCGGGGCGATCAGCTTGAGCGCGACCTTACGGTCCAGGCGCAGGTCCTTCGCACAGTAGACGACGGCCATCCCACCGCGTCCGAGCATGCGCTCGATCCGGTAGCCCGCGATCTGCCGGCCGATCAGGCCGGAGGCCCGGCCCGTTTGCGGGCTCGGGCGCGATGCCGTGCCCATGCCGACCCCGTCCTCGATGGTGACAGGCCGCCTTCCCTACCTGAAAAGTCTAAGCAGTGATCCACACGCGTGCCCGTCGTGGCCGTAGGTCTCTCGGCCTGCGACGCGTACGTGAGGGGTCCCCAGGGCGGGCGGGTTTCCGAGGGCGAGTGTTTAGTGGTCCACGCTCGGGTGAGACGGCTCAAGACGTCACCGCGTGACGGAAAGAAGCCGCTGACCGGAGGGTGCACATGGGTATCGTCGCCTGGATTCTGATCGGCCTGCTGGCCGGAGCCATCGCCAAGGCGCTCACACCGGGTCGGGACCCGGGAGGGTGTCTGCTCACCATCGTGATCGGCATCGTCGGCGGCCTCCTGGGAGGCTGGCTCGGCAAGGTGATCTTCGGCGTCGACTCGATCAAGGGCTTCTTCCACCTCTCGACGTGGATCGCCGCAGTCGTCGGCTCGGTCATCGTCCTGCTGGTCTACCGCCTGATCGCGGGCCGCAGGAGCAGTTGAGCGGGAGTGGAGCGCGTGGGGCGCCCGGCGGGAAGGGCCGGTGGCGGAGGGATCCGCCGCCGGCCCTTCCCGCTGTCTTCCGGCCTTACGCGTCCTGCCGCTCCCAGGGCGCCGGCCCGGTCCCGACGGACCAGTCGAGCAGCGCCTCGCGGCCGAAGCAGAGGATGGCGCACTGGGCGGCGTACTCGGCCGCGGGCTGGGTGAAGTCGCTGGTGGTGACCACGACGGCGAGCTCCGCCCCGTGCACCGCGAAACAGGTGCCGCCGAAGCGCTGCACGTCCTGTGATCCGACCTTGTTCGTGGGGCAGTACCGCTTGCACTGGATGACGAGGACCCTGCCGTCGGGGGTGGTGGCGAGTACGTCGGCGCCGAGGTCCCCCGCGCCGCCGACGACGCGTACGTCCCGGCAGCCGTCCCGCTCGCACAGCGCGGCGACCGCGCTCTCGAACGCGTCGGCGTCGAGCGCGTCGTAGTCGGGCGCGTCGTAGTCGAGCGGGCCGCGGACGTCCCCGTCGCCCGCCTCGGGCCGACCGGCGTCCGGGACCGGAGGCCGGGCCACCACCTCCGTGGTCTCCGCAGCAGCCTCCGCCGCGTCCTGGAGGGTCCTGGCCGCGCGGCGCGCCGCCCGGCGTATCCGCAGGCGCCGCCTGGTCGGGGCGGCGGCGCCCGCGGCCGTGCAGGCCAGGACGGCGGTCAATGCCCCCGCAGGGTGTTCGGCGGCCGCGCCGGCCAGCACCCGTACGGTGAACCCCGCCGCGCACACCGTCAGTGCGAGGAGGGCGAACCACCATGCGGTGACGCGCGTGCTGAACCGGTACCGGCGTCTGCCCGGAGGTACCGGACGTACCGGTCGTGCCGGAACGGTCATCTGGTGCTCCCCCCACCTCGTCAAGATCGTTCCTGACGTGTGCCCCGACGGCCCCCGCTCAAGCGCGGGGGCCGTCCGGAGGGCGTGTGAAGGGCCGTACGGAGAGGCCGTACCGAGGCCGTGCCGGGGATCAGCTCAACCAGGGCCGCCAGACGCGCTCGTTGCGCTCGACCCACTTCCTCGCCGCCTGCTGCGGCGAGAGCTTCTCCTCGGCGATCATCAGGGCCACCTCGTTCTGCTCCGCGGTGGTCCAGCGGAACTTCTTCAGGAAGGCGGCCGCCTTGCCTCCGGACTCGGCGAAGCGCGAGTTCAGGTACTTCTGCAGCGGTGTGTGCGGGTACGCGCAGGCCACCTTCTCCGGGTCGTCCGCGCAGCCCTCGGTGTACTCGGGGAGCTTCACCTCGGTCATCGGGACCCGCTCGAAGAGCCACTGCGGCTTGTACCAGTACGTCAGGAAGGGCTTACCCTCCTTGGCGAACTGCTTGATCTGGGTGATCTGCGCCGCCTCGGAGCCCGCGAAGACGACCTCGAAGTCCAGGCCCAGGTTCTTCACCAGCGCCTTGTCGTTCGTGACGTAGGACGGGGAGCCGTCCATCAGCTGCCCGTTCCCGCGGCTCTCGGCGGTGCGCAGCTGGTCCGCGTACTTGTCGAGGTTCTTCCAGTCGGTGACGTCCGGGTGGGCCTCGGCGAAGTAGGTGGGGACGAACCAGCCGATGTGGCCCGTCACGCCCAAGTCGCCGCCGCGGGTGATCGTCTTCTTGCCCTCGACGTACCGCTTCTCCTGTTCCGGGTGGCCCCAGTCCTCCAGGATCGCGTCGACGCGGCCCTGGCTGAGGGCGTCCCAGGCCGGGACCTCGTCTACCTGGACGGTGTCCACGCGATAGCCCAGCTCGTGTTCGAGGAGGTAGGCGGCGACGGCGGTGTTCGCCTGGGCGCCCACCCAGGACTGGACGGAGAGGGTGACGGTCTTCGCATCGTGCGCGGCGGCGTACGGGGAGGCCTGACGGGTCATGTCGGCCGCTCCGCAGCCGGTGAGAACGGCCAGTCCCGTCGCCGCGGCGAGCAGGACGGCGCCGCGGCGGCCGCGTCTGCGGTGGAAGGGTCGGTTGCGCATCTCAGGCCTCCTTCGCGGGCTGGGTGACGCGGTCGAGCAGCAGGCCGAGGCACACGATCGCGGCGCCGGCCACGAGGCCGGTGGCCAGGTCGCCCTGGGCGAGGCCGAGGACGACGTCGTAGCCGAGCGCGCCGCCGCCGACCAGGCCGCCGATGATGACGACGGCGAGGACCAGGACCACGGCCTGGTTGACGGCGAGGAGCAACGCGGAGCGGGACAGTGGAAGTTGGACCTGCCACAGCTGCTGCGAGCGGGTCGCGCCCAGGGAGCGGGCGGATTCCAGCGCGGCCGGGTCCACCTCCCTCAGGCCCTGCGTGGTGATGCGGACGACGGCGGGCAGCGCGTACACGACCGCGGCGGCCGCGGCCGGTGCGCGGCCGACGCCGAACAGCGCGACCACGGGGATGAGGTAGACGAACTGCGGCAGGGTCTGGCACACGTCGAGCACCGGGCGCAGCAGCCGCTGTGCACGGGCGCTGCGGGCGGCGCCCACCGCGATCGCGAAGCCGAGCACGAGGGTGACGGCGACGGCTGCGAGGACCTGCGAGAGGGTGTCGAGGGAGGCGTCCCACACACCGAGTACCCCGACGGCGGCCAGGGCGAGGACGGCCGTGAGTGCGGTGCGCCAGGTGCCGACGAGCAGCGCGAGGGCCCCGGCCGCCAGCAGGAGCAGCCACCAGGGCGCGCCCTGGAGAACGCTGCGCAGGGGGTCCAGGATCCACCCGGTGAAGCCGGCGGCCCAGTCGGCGCTGCCGCCGACGACGGGCACCCCGGAGTAGAGGTGGGCGGTCATCCAGGCGACCGCCGCGTTCACGGGCTCCGCGATGGACAGGGTCCAGGAGGCGGGCCACAGGGACGTGCCCGCGATGCGGCCGACGAGGCCGACGGCCACCGCCGTCAGGACGGTGAGCAGCCATCCGTACCAGCCGTCGAACACCCGGAGCAGCAGGGGACGTTCGCGTGCGGGGTCGTCGGCGGCGCCGATCCGGTGGCCGGCCGCGTCGGCAGTACGGTCGAGGACCACCGCGAGCAGCACGATGGGGATGCCGGCGGCCAGGGCGGCGCCGACGTCCACGGATGCAAGGGCCTGGTAGACGCGGTCGCCGAGGCCGCCCGCGCCGATCACGGAGGCGATCACGGCCATCGACAGGCCCGTCATGACGGACTGGTTGACGCCCAGCAGGAGGTGGCGGCGGGCGAGCGGCAGCCGGGCGGTCAGCAGCCGCTGGCGCCCCGTGGCACCGAGCGAGGCGGCGGCCTCCAGCACGCCCGCGTCGGCCTCGCGCAGGCCGAGTGCGGTGAGGCGGGCCATCGGCGGGGCGGCGTAGACCACGGTGGCCAGGACGGCGGCGGGTACGCCGATGCCGAAGACCAGCACCATCGGCAGCAGGTACGCGAAGGCCGGCAGGATCTGCATGGCGTCGAGCAGGGGGCGCAGGGCGCGGTCGGTGCGCGGGGAGAGCCCGGCGGCGAGGCCGAGCAGCCCGCCGACGGCCACGGAGGCGGCGACGGCCACGACCATCAGCGCGAGCGTCTGCATGGTCGGCACCCACATGCCGAGCAGCCCGCATGCGGCGAAGGCGGCGGCGCAGGTCAGGGCGAGCCGGAGGCCGGCCAGACGCCAGGCCACCAGGGCGGCCAGCGCGGTGACACCGGTCCAGCCCGCGGCGAGCAGGACGACGTACACGGCC
Source organism: Streptomyces sp. NPDC044571 (assembly GCF_040647115.1). Classification (NCBI taxonomy): domain Bacteria; kingdom Bacillati; phylum Actinomycetota; class Actinomycetes; order Kitasatosporales; family Streptomycetaceae; genus Streptomyces; species Streptomyces sp. NPDC044571. Next base: position 15,621 of record NZ_JBEZBN010000085.1, on the reverse strand, counting down.
CGGACCGACACCACCACGGCGTTGCTGACGTGCCCGAAGAAGTAGAGGAAGAGCGGGTGGCTGTCGCGGTAGTCGATGATCCAGTCGCCCGCCCGGCCGAGCGGCTCCGACAGGTCGACGGCCAGGGCCGCGGGCCAGCTGCCCGAGGCGGGGAAGGCGACGGCGAGCGGGATCAGCACGGCGGCGGCCACGCAGAGCGGCAGGAGCAGTCCGCGGGCGGCGGGCAGGCCGAACAGGGACAGGGCCCTGCGCGCGCGGCCCGGCGTACCGGTCCGGCTTACGGCGCGGGCCGCCGCGGTGGGGTGGCCCGCGCTGCGGCCCGCGGTGGGCCGGCCGGTTCTGCGACCGGCCGCTGCGGAGCGGTCCCGGTCCCCGGTCCTGCCGGGCGACGGCGGGGCGCTCGGCCGGGAGGGTTCGCGTGCGGGGGCTGTGGCCGCGGTCATCCGTACCACCTCCCGGTGCCGGGGGCGGGGACGGCCGTGCGGGCGGTGCAGGTCATGCCGCCACCTCCCGCCCGGTCGCGGCCGGGAGCCCGGCCACCACGGCGAGCAGTCCGGCCTCGTCGACGACTCCGAGGCACCGGCCGTGGTCGACGACCCGAGCCGGGCCGCCGCTGCGGACGACCGCCTCGATGGCGTCGACCACCGTGGTGGCGGGGGTCAGCGCGGGACCGTGCTCGGCCGCGTCGCCCGTGGCAGGGCGCATCGCGCTGCGTACGGTGAGGACCTGCTCGCGGGGGACGTCGCGGACGAAGTCCCGTACGTAGTCGTCGGCGGGCGAGCCGACGATCTCCTCGGGGGTGCCGAGCTGCACGATGCGGCCGTCGCGCATCAGCGCGATGCGGTCGCCCAGGCGCAGGGCCTCGGCGAGGTCGTGGGTGATGAAGACCATGGTGCGGCCCTCCTCGTGGTGGAGCCGGGCGACCTCGTCCTGCATCTCTCGCCGGATGAGCGGGTCGAGGGCGCTGAACGGCTCGTCGAAGAGGAGCACTTCGGGGTCGGCGGCGAGAGCCCGGGCGAGCCCCACGCGCTGCTGCTGACCGCCCGAGAGCTGGCCGGGGCGGCGGTCCTCAAGTCCGTCGAGGCCGACCTTCGCGACCATCTCGGCCGCCCTCTCCCGACGGTCGGCGCGGCTGACGCCCTGGATTTCCAGGCCGTAGGCGACGTTGTCCAGGACGCTGCGGTGCGGGAGCAGACCGAAGTGCTGGAAGACCATGGCGGCGCGGTGGCGGCGCAGGTCGCGCAGGCGGGCGGCGTCCATGGCGAGGACGTCCTCGCCGTCGAGTGCGAGGGTCCCGGCCGTGGGCTCGATCAGACGCGTGAGACACCGTACGAGGGTGGACTTGCCCGAGCCGGACAGGCCCATCACGACGAAGACCTCGCCCTTGCGGACGTCGAAGGTGACGTCGCGGACGGCCGCCGTGCAGCCGGTGCGCTCGCGCAGTTCCGCGGCGGGCAGCGAGGCGTTCGCGGAGCCGGGGACCTTGGCGGCCTCGCCCTTGGGGCCGAAGACCTTCCAGAGGCCCTCCACCGAGAAGACGGGCGCGTCGGCGGGCGTGCGGGGGGTGGTGGTCATGGTGCGGGTGTTCACCGGGTACCGCCTTCCATGGCCAGCAGTTCGGCGGCCTTCTCGCCCACCATGAGGACTCCGATCATCGGGTTGACCGCGGGCATCGTCGGGAAGACCGAGGCGTCCGCGATCCGGATGCCGTCGAGGCCGCGCACCTTGAGGTCCGGTCCCACGACGGCGGAGGGGTCGTCGTGGGCGCCCATCTTGCAGGTGCCCGCCGGGTGGTAGACGGTGTGGGCGACCGAGCGGGCGTACGCACTCAGCGCCTCGTCGTCGGTGATCTCCGGCCCGGGACAGACCTCCCGCTTCAGCCATCCGGCCAGCGGTTCGGTCGCGGCGATCTCGCGGGCGAGCTTGATGCCGTCCACGAGGGTGCGGCCGTCGTAGTCCTCCTCGTCCGTGAAGTAGCGGAAGTCGAGGGCGGGTTTGGCCTCGGGGTCCGCACTGGTCAGGTAGAGGCGGCCGCGGCTGCGGGGCTTGGGGATGTTGGGGGTCATCGACACCCCGTGCGCGGGGCGTTCGTAGCCGATGCGCTCCGGGTTGTCGGTGAAGGGGACCTGGTAGAAGTGGAACATCAGGTCGGGGCCCGGGGAGTCGGGGTCGCGCCGCACGAAGAGGCCGGCGTCGCTGTCCATGGCCGAGTTCTCGGGGATCGGGCCGTCGGTCTCCCAGACGATCACCGACTCCGGGTGGTCGAGGAGGTTCTCGCCCACTCCGGGCAGATCGTGCACCGGCGGGATGCCGAGGGCCTCCAGGTCGGCGCGCGGGCCTATGCCGGAGTGCAGCAGCAGCCGCGGGGTGTCCACGGCACCCGCGCACACGAGCACCTCCCGGCGTGCGGTGATCAGCGATTCCGCGCCGTCCTTGTCCCGTACGTGCACACCGCGCGCCCGAGTGCCGTCGAGTTCGAGGCGGTACGCCCAGGTCTCCAGGAAGATGCGGAGGTTGGGGCGGTCGTCCATCACGGGGTGGAGGTAGGCCACCGACGCGGAGGAGCGCTTGTTGTCCTCCGGGTGGTAGGCGAGGTCGAAGAAGCCGGCGCCCTCGTGGAACGGCTTGCGGTTGAAGCCCTCGACGAGCGGTACGTCCAGGGCCGCCCGGGCGGCGTCGACGAAGTCGCGGGCGATGGCGTTGCGGTCCTTCTCGGCCACCGGGACGATGTTGTTGAGGAGCTTGTCGAAGTACGGGTCCATGGCGGCCGCGTGCCAGCCCTCGGCGCCGGCCTGCGACCACTCGTCCCAGTCGGAGGGCAGCGGCTTGAAGGCGATGAGGGTGTTGTGCGAGGAGCAGCCGCCGAGGACGCGGGCGCGGCTGTGGCGGATGTGGGAGTTTCCGCGGGGCTGCTCGGTGGTGGGGTAGTCGTAGTCGAGTTCCCCGCCGAGCAGGCCCATCCAGCGGCGCAGGGTGAGCACGTCGGGCCGGTCGACGTCGCTGGGGCCGCCCTCGATGACGGCGACGGTGGTGCCGGGGTCCTCGGTGAGGCGGGAGGCGATGACCGAGCCGGCGGTTCCGCCGCCGACGACCACGTAGTCGTACTCCTGGACCGGTGCGGCCACGACGTCCGTGTGCGTGGAAGTGTTCGGGTGCGTGGTGATGGTTCTCCTCCTCCTTTCAGCCCGCGAACCAGCGCACGGGGCGCGGAGCGAGGTTCTGGTACACGTGCTTGGTCTCGCGGTACTCGGCCAGGCCCGCCGGGCCCAGTTCGCGTCCGATGCCGGACTTGCCGAAACCGCCCCACTCCGCCTGCGGCAGGTAGGGGTGGAAGTCGTTGATCCAGACGGTGCCGTGGCGCAGCCGGCCGGCCACGCGGCGGGCGCGGCCCTGGTCGGCGGTCCACACCGCGCCGGCGAGCCCGTACTCGGTGTCGTTGGCGAGCGCGACGGCCTCGTCCTCGGTACGGAAGGTCTCGACGGTCAGGACCGGCCCGAAGACCTCCTCCCGCACGACGCGCATCCCCCGGTGGCAGCCGTCCAGGACGGTCGGCCGGTAGAAGTAGCCGGGCCCGTCCGGCCGGGTGCCGCCGGACCGCAGTACCGCGCCCTCGGCGAGTGCCGAGTCCACGTACTCCTGCGTCCGCGCGAGCTGGGCCGCGGAGACCAGGGGGCCGCACTCGACGCCCGGGTCGGTGCCGCGGCCGAGGCGGATCCGGTCGGCCCGGCGGGCGAGCTCGGCGACGAAGCGCTCCGCGAGGCGGTCCTCGACGATGAGGCGGGAGCCGGCGGAGCACACCTGGCCGCTGTGCATGAAGGCGGCGTTGAGGGCCTGGTCGACGGCGGTGTCGAAGTCTTCCTCGGTGTCGCAGGCGTCGGCGAAGACGACGTTCGGGTTCTTGCCGCCGAGTTCGAGGGCGACCTTCTTGACGGAGTCGGCCGCGGCACGCATGACCTTCGTGCCGCTGGCCAGGCCGCCGGTGAAGGAGACGAGGTCCACGTCGGGGTGGGCGGACAGCCGGGCGCCCACGGGGTCGCCCGCGCCGGTCACCAGGTTGGCGACGCCGGCCGGCAGGCCGGCCTCCGCCAGCAGGCCGATGAGCGCCACCGTGGAGAGCGGGGTGATCTCGCTCGGCTTGAGGACGAAGGTGTTGCCCGCGGCGAGGGCCGGGGCGATCTTCCAGCTGGCCTGGAGCAGCGGGTAGTTCCACGGGGTGATCAGGGCGCAGACACCGACCGGTTCGTGGACGACGACGCTGTGGATGTCGGGGGACCCGGCGTCGACCACGCGTCCCGCGCTCTCGCCGGTGACCAGGTCGGCGAAGTAGCGGAAGGCGTCTGTGACGCAGTCCACGTCCACGCGGCCCTCTTCGAGGGTCTTGCCCGCGTCCCGGCTCTCCAGCAGCGCGATGTGCTCGCGGTCACGCTGGAGGAGCTCGGCGGTCCGGCGCAGCAGGGCGGCACGCTCGGCGACCGGGGTCTGCGGCCACTCGCCGCCGTCGAAGGCCGCCCGGGCGGCGCTGACGGCGGCATCGGTGTCCGCGGTGCCACCCTCGGCGACGACGGCCAGGACGGTGGCGTCCGCCGGGTCCAGGACCTCGCGGGTGGCTCCTGAGACCGCGGACCGCCAGGTCCCCGCTATGTGGATGGTGTTCTGCTCCGACACGACGCGCTGTACCTCCGCTTCCGGCGCCGCGGCTCACCCGCGGCGTCATTGCATTCGGCGCGCTTGCCCCATCCCTCGGCACGCATGCCCCATCCGTCACTGGAAGTGACGGGAGTCACGCCGCGTGAAGGCGCTTCCGCCCGTCGTGCGGGGGCCGTCGTGCGGGGGTGCGCGGATGGCCGGGCGGGCGGGAGGCGGCGCGGGCGGCCGAGTGCCGAGCGGCCCGGACTCGGCCCCGACGCCCCCCTGCGCACGGCGTCAACCCTGCCGAAGTGGCCTGGGTCGCCGCGCAGTTGACCGAGCACGCGATGAACGTGATGCATTCGTGCGGGAGTTCGGGCGAACATGTGTGCATGGTGAAGGCAATGCGGGGGGCCTTTTGAGAAACCTTGTTGAATAACCCCTGAGGGCCGAGGCCGCCTTGATTTGCGCCTGTCAATCGGAACAGGGTTCTCCAGAAGGTTTGACGCCCCACACGTCACCGACGAGGAGAACCCTCTACATGGCAACTCACAAGCGCACGCGCGGATTTCGGTATGCGGCAGTGGCGACGGGAGCCGCCACCGCGGCTGCTGTGGCCCTGCTCGCCACCCCCCTGGCGGGGGCGGCGACACCGGCCGAAGGCACGGTGTACGGACTCGGCGCGCCCGGCGCGATCAGCGGCAGCTACGTCGTCATACTCGACGCCTCCGCGGACAAGGGGAAGCTCGCCCACAAGTACGGTGGCGAACTGCAACGCACCTACAGCTCCGGGGTCAACGGCTTCTCGGCCTCGGGCTTGAGCGAAACGGAGGCCAAGCGGCTCGCGGCGGACCCGGCCGTCGGCAAGGTCGTGCAGAACAAGAAGTTCACGATCAACGCCACTCAGGACAACCCGCCCTCATGGGGACTGGACCGGATCGACCAGACCGCGAAGAGCGGGGACAAGAAGTACACCTACCCGGACAGCGCCGGTGAAGGGGTGACGGCGTACGTCATCGACACCGGCATCCGGGTGACCCACAAGGACTTCGGCGGCCGCGCCACGCACGGCTTCGACGCGGTGGACAACGACGACAGCGCAGACGACGGCAACGGCCACGGCACGCACGTGGCCGGCACCATCGCCGGCACCGGCCACGGCGTGGCCAAGAAGGCGAAGCTGGTCGCGGTGCGGGTGCTGGACGACAACGGCTCCGGCACCACCGAGCAGGTCGTCGCCGGGATCGACTGGGTCACCCAGCACCACTCCGGCCCCTCGGTGGCCAACATGAGCCTGGGAGGCGGCGCCGACGAGGCGCTGGACGAGGCGGTGCGCCGGGCCATCGCCTCGGGCGTCACCTTCGCCGTCGCGGCGGGCAACGAGTCGAGCGACGCCGGGAAGGGCTCCCCCGCCCGCGTTCCGGAGGCGATCACCGTGGCGTCGAGCACCGTCGACGACGCGCAGTCCTCGTTCTCCAACTTCGGCTCCGTGGTGGACCTGTACGCGCCGGGCTCGGACATCACCTCCGACTGGAATGACAGCGACACCGGCACCAAGACCATCTCGGGCACCTCGATGGCCACCCCGCACGTGACGGGCACCGCGGCCGTGTACCTGGCCGGGCACCCGTCCGCCACACCGGCCCAGGCGGCCGCGGCCCTGGCCGGGGCCGCGACCAGCGGGGCGGTGACCAACCCGTCCACGGGCACGGTGAACAAGCTGCTGAAGGTGGCCCCGTAACAGCTGCGGAACCACTGCGGAGCGGCCCTGCCCTCCGCCGCCCCCACCAGGGGCGCGCGGAGGGCAGGGCCGCTCCGCACGCGGGCGCGGGCGCGCGGGTGATTCAGTCGGCGGACTGCCAGACCGTGGTGACGTTGCAGAACTCGCGGATGCCGTGGCCCGAGAGTTCGCGGCCGTAGCCGGAGCGCTTCACACCGCCGAAGGGGAGGGCGGGGTGGGAGGCCGTCATGCCGTTGATGTAGATGCCGCCCGCCTCAAGGTCGCGGACGAAGCGGGCGATGTCCTCGTCGTTGCGCGTCCACACGTTGGAGCTCAGACCGAAGGGCGTGTGGTTGGCGCGGTGCACGGCCTCGTCGAGGTCCTCCACCCGGTAGAGCGTCGCGACCGGGCCGAAGGTCTCCTCCTGGTCGATGCGCATGTCCGCCGAGATGTCGGCGAGGACGGTCGGCTCGTAGAACCAGCCCCGCGGGTGGTCGGGGGGCCGGCGGGCCCCGCACAGGACCGCCGCCCCGCGGCTGACGGCGTCCTCGACCAGTTCCTCCAGGTCGGCGCGGCCCTTCTCGGTGGCGAGCGGGCCGACGTCGGTGGACTCGTGCATCGGGTCGCCGACGCTGAGCGCCTTCATGCCGGCGGTGAAGCGTTCCGCGAAGGCGTCGTACACGTCCGCGTGGACGATGAACCGCTTCGCGGCGATGCAGGACTGGCCGTTGTTCTGGACCCGTGCGGTGACGGCCGTCCGGGCGGCCCGGTCGAGGTCGGCGGAGGGCATCACGATGTACGGGTCGCTGCCGCCCAGCTCAAGGACCGTCTTCTTGACCTCGTCGCCCGCGACCGAGGCGACCGAGCGCCCGGCGGGCTCGCTGCCCGTCAGGGTCGCCGCGGCGACGCGCGGGTCGCGCAGGACCGCCTCGACGGCACGGGAACCGATCAGGAGGGTCTGGAAACAGCCGTGCGGGTAGCCGGCCCGTTCGAAGAGTTCACCCAGGTAGAGGGCCGTCTGGGGGACGTTGGAGGCGTGCTTGAGCAGACCGGTGTTGCCGGCCATCAGCGCGGGCGCGGCGAACCGTACGACCTGCCAGAGGGGGAAGTTCCACGGCATGACGGCGAGGACCACGCCCAGCGGCCGGTAGTGCGTCCGGACGGCCGAGGCGCCGCTGTCACGGACATCGGCGTCGGCCGGGTGCTCGTCGCGGAGCAGGGACTCGGCATGGGCGGCGTACCAGCGCATGGCCTTCACGCATTTGGCCGCCTCGGCGCGGGCCGCACCCAGGGGTTTCCCCATCTCGGTGGTCATGGTGCGGGCGATGTCCTCCGTCTCCGCCTCCAGGAGCGCCGCGGCGCGCGTCAGGAGCCCGGCCCGTTCGGCGAAGCCGGTCGTGCGGTAGGAGGCGAAGGCCCGGGCGGCATCGGCGATGCGCCGTTCCGTGTCCTCTGGGCTCAGTTCATCGAAGGTACGTACGGTTTCACCTGTCGCAGGGTTCACCGTGGCAATGGACATGCTCGCCTCCAGAATCGACCGCCGTCCCCCCGACCCTCCCCCCTCCCCCGGCCCCCCGCAACGCGTCCGGAGCCGGCGGGCCGGGGGCCGGGCCCGGTCGCCGTAACCGCCCGGACCCCGCCGTCATGCTCGGGTGCCGGTCCAGGCCCCCCCCTTGCGGTCTGCCCGCCGTCAGTCCGCCGCGCGCAAGCCGTCCAGCCAGTCCAATCGGGCCATACGTGCGCGTGCGGGAAGCCGTCGGTGTTCCCCAGGATCTCCAGATTGACCCGGCGGAAGGCCGGGTCCGTGCGGCGGGACACTCGCTCGACCGCCTCTCCGAGCCGGTCCATGTCGGAGAGGCACGAGAGCCGCTTGGCCCGGGGCAGGTCCGACAGTCTCTCCACCGCGGGGTCGTCCACCAGGAGCACCGAAGTATCCCGGCAGGAACTGGACGTCACCGATCACTGCGAACCCTGCGTCCAAGCGCCTGAGCACGCACGGGTTTTCACCGCGCAGCGCACTCCCGATCCGGTCCGTCCGCCAGTCGTCAGCCATGGACGGAAACTACCCGATCGCGATCCGTCGGCTCGCCAGGAGCACCTGAGGGCCCCGGCGCGGCAGCCGCAGGGGGGCTGCCGCACTCACGGGGCCCAAGGGCGGTGCGTTCCCGTCACCCCGAGGGGGCGGAGCCGTGCGAGGAGCCGTGGGAGGGCGCGGGCGCGGGGCCGGGCGGGGAAGCGGGCACGGAAGCAGGCGCCGAGGCGGGCGGGGAAGCGGGCGCGGAGCCGTGCTCCGCACCGTGCGCCGAGCCGTGGGTGGAGCCCGTCGCCAGGGTCCCGCCGAGGCGGCCCTGGACGGCGCTCAGGGCTTGGGCCGACGGGCCGGTGACGACCCAGCGGGTGCCGACCAGGTAGGTGCCGCCGTACATCATGGCTTCGTCCAGCCAGGCACGCTGGCCCTGGTCGGCCGCGAAGGTGGCCATGCGGAACGCCTCCTGGCCCGCCCCGCACGCCCCTTCCCGGAGTTCCTCCGCGTCGACCGTGATCTCGGGTGTGCAGCCGAGCGCGGCGGCGAGTTCCTGGAGGCCGGCGGGCCGGCCGGTCGGGGCCGCAGCCGCGGCCGGGGCCTGCGACGCACGTGCGGCGTGTGCACCGTCGGCGCCGTGCCCGGTGGAGGCACAGCCGCCGCACACGAGCGTCGCCAGCAGCACGGCGGCCGCGGTGGCCACGGTGGCCGTGGCGGGGCTGCGGGGTGAGGGCCGCACGGCTCAGCCGGCCTTCGCCGGTACCTTCTTGCCCGCGGCGGTGACCGCGAACCAGAGGCCCTGCTTGTTGTGTCCGTTCGTCTGGCCCGGTTCGGTGTCGCCGGTGAACAGATAGACGGGCCAGCAGTCGATCGTCAACTGCTCCGTTCCGTCCGGCCGCTTGACCGATCCCACCAGTGCGGCGGGTATTCCGGACGTCTTCTCCTTGTCCACCGGCGCCGCCGGTTTCCAGGTGTCCAGGCAGGCCCCGACACAGCCGAATTTCATGGGCCAGGCACTGTCCTTGTCGAATCGGTAGAGCGTGCGCCACTGACCGTCCACGAGGATCTTTCCGAGTTTCTCGTTGTCCGCCACGGAAAGCTCGGTCCCGGAGTTTCCGGACCCGCCCGCACCCATGCCCATGCCCCCGCCCCCGCCCTTCTGGGCGATGGCCTTCTTCCCGTCGGACGCCAGCGCGTGCCAGGTCCCCCCGACGCCCTCGCCCTTCGCCTCGCCCGCCTTGGTGTCCTTGGCGTAGCGGTACACGGGCCACCCCCCGAGGGTCAGCTGCTTGCTGCCGTCGGAGCGGGCGACCGAGCCGAGGAGGCCGGCGTCGATGCCGCCGGAGGCCGAGGCGTCGTCCGCCGGGACCGGCGGCCAAGCCGTGGCGCAGTCACCGTCGCAGGTGGCCTTGGGGGGCTGGGCGGTGTCCTTGTCGAAGCGGTAGAGGGTCATCCCGGCGCTGTCGGTGACCACGCTGCCGACCTCCGCGATCTCGCGCACCGACAGCTGGCCGGCCTTCGCACCGCCCGCACCGCCCGCGGCCGCGTCGGCCGACCCGTCCGCGGAGCCGTATCCCGATCCGGAACCCAGCGCGGAACCGGAGCCCGAACCGTAACCGGAGTCATACGCGTTTCCGAGGTTTTTCCCGGCTCCGGCCGGCTGGACGGAATTCGCCGACTTGGAGGTGTCCGAACCGCTTCCGCATCCGGCCGCCAGCAGCAGAACCGCCACCACTGATCCGGCTGTCGTCACTCGACGGTGCTTCATCTTCACGATCACTCCTTCGGGTTCAGCCCGGTGATTACGTCCACCGGGTTATTCATAAGGCCAGACGACCCTGCCGAATTCGGATTCCCGGGAATTTGTCAGATCGCGCCAAAGGGTGAACTCGACCCGACCTCCTCCGTTTACCGCGAGCTCATTCCTGAATGCGCAGCGCGAGCGCGGGGCAGCGGCGCACCGCGCGCAGCGCCTTCGGGCGCAGCCGTCCGGGCACCGGCATCACGGCCTCGGCCGGGTAGCCGTCGGCGTCCAGCCGGACGATGTCGGGCAGCAGGTCCACGCACAGTCCGTGGCCCTTGCACAGCGTCCAGTCCACGACGAGCCGCTCGGGGTTATCGTCGGCGGGCAGGGGCAGGGCGCCCAGGACCCGCCGTCCGCAGCCGCTGCCGAGGGCGTGGTCGCGGAGCTCCTCGGGAAACACGGCGAGCGCGGAGGCCACGAAGGAGGCGGTGCCGTCGGGGTGGCTGCACGCGCCGCGGCGCCGCACGGAGCGCATCCGCGCCTCCACCGCCTCCAGAGCCGCCCGCCCTCCGCCGCCCACGAGGTCCTCCACGACCCCGGCGAGCGAGGGAAGCCCTCTGACGCAGGGGCCGCACTGTCCGGCGGATTCCTCCGCCATCCAGCGGGTCACCCGGGCGATCTCACCGGCCGGGCACGTGTCCTCGGGCAGCGGCAGCACGGCGCCCGCGCCCAGGACGGCGTCGGCCGAGGCCAGCGACTGCCGTGACAGCAGCACCGAGCGGGCCGCCGCCGGGCCCAGCCACCGGCCGTGGTAGCCGCCGACCAGGACCCCCTGGCCGGGGCCGGCCCCGCACAGGTCCAGGACGTACGCCAGCGAGGTCCCGGCGGGCACTTCCACGACCGTGGATCCACCGACGGTCAGCAGGATCGTGCCCGGCTCGGTCGGCAGGCCGGCCATCCGGTAGCCGGGGGCGCCGAGCCGGGCGGCGACGGCGAGTTGGGCGTACGTCTCGGTGTTGGAGAGCAGGGTCGGCAGCCCGCCGAGGCCCCGTTCGCTGGTCCGCACCTTCTGCCCGGACGGGAGCGCCGGGCCGCCCTCCAGGCCGCGTACCAGCGCCGTCCCCTCCCCCGTGACGAAACGCTCGGGAAGTCTGACGACGCGGACCCGGCTGCCGGCCGGGCCGCGTTCGGCCACGGCGGCGCGCAGCGACCCCTCCACGTCCTCCCGGGTGACGCCGACGACGACGTCCTCGGCTCCGAGCGCGGCCGCCGCCAGCAGGGCTCCGTCGAGCACCAGGTGCGGGGCGTGCAGCAGCATGGCGGTGTCCTTGAGGCAACTCGGCTCGCCCTCGCTGCCGTTGACGACGACGGCGGTGCGCCCGTCGCGGCCTCGGGCGGAGCGCATGACGGCCCGCAGCTTGCGGGCGAACGGGAAGCCCGCTCCCCCGCGGCCCCGCAGGTCGATCGCCTCCGCGAGCTCCACCAGGGCGTCCGGATCGTACGAGGGCAACGGGCCGTGCACCGCCAGGTGCCCGGCCCGGTCGAGCCGTTCGGCGACGTCGAGTCCCGCGAGCAGCCGGGGCTGGCCCACGCAGCCGAGGGCCGGGTGCGCAACACCGGTCACTGCCGCCCCCGTACCCCGCCGAGCGGCTCGGGCCGGTCGGCGCCGGCGCCGAGGCTGCTGGATATGAACACCGCCTGGTACGCCGGCCGTTCGGCGACCAGCGCCGGGGCCGGCACCTGGGGCGCCGGCGCCGCGAGCGGTTCCTGGCCGGCGGAGCGGCGGTCCGACTGCCGCGCCAGGCGGGCGGTCAGGCGCTCGGCGGCCCACTCCGCGGGCTGCCGGACGAACTGCTGCGGGGGCCGGGGTCGCCGCGCGGGCGGGGCCGGCGCGGCGGGGGCGGCGGACGGCGGCGCGGCCGCGGGCCGGGCGGGAGCGGAACGCAGCCTCGACCGCAGGCGTACGGCGAGCACGGCTGCCACCCCGACCAGGCAGAGGGCGTAGGCCACGGTCACCCAACCACTGGCGGCGCGGCCGGACTTCAGGCCGTGCACCAGGGAGGCCCCCCAGGCCGGATACGCCCCCACGTGCAGGGCCCGCCACCACAGGGAGCGGCCCTTGGTGGCAAAGGCGCTGCGCACCGCGCCCGAGACCGCCACGGAGACGAAGAGGTATCCGGCCAGGGTGCCGAGCCCGATCAGGAAGGGGCGGTCCCGGTCGGTGAACGGCACGAGGACGGACGCGGGTCCGGTGTGCGCCTCGGCGACCTTCACCCAGACGTGCAGGACGAGGAAGCCCAGTCCGGCGACGGCGAGGCCGCGGTGCGCGCCTTGGGCGACGAGCCGGTGTCCCGAGCTGAGCAGCGTACGGTCGGTGGCCGCCAGCCCCCACAGGACGGCGGAGGTGAGCGAGACGAGCGAGAGCACGCCCGCCCCGAAGTCGAGGAAGTCCCACAGGTGCGTGAGGGCGCCCGCCCGGGCGGCCACGGCCACCGCGAGGAGGGCGGCGAGGGCGGCGACGGCCAGGGCGGCGGGGTGCAGGCCCCCGGCGGCCGACAGCAGGGGCGGCCGCCGTACCGCCCGTCGGCCTGCGGCCGCCGCTGCGGCCGCGCCGGCGTGGCGTCTGGTGCGGCGGGCCCGGTGAGAGCGGGGCGCACGGGTCTGGGACAGGGGCATCGAGTTCTCCCATACGCCCAGGCCCGAGGCACTCCACCGCACTCGGCGCCCGGGGTAGTCGACGGAACTGCTCCGCGGTGGGCGGGAGATGGGTGCCTCGCCGACCGGGAGCGGGGGCCGGAGTGCAGAAGCATCGTGGAGCCACGCAACGCCTCCACAGTATTTATCGAATCGTGACAAGTTCTTGCGCGCGTGGCATCGTCATCCCGAACGTCCGCGGAAGATTCCCTTCCAACGGTGCGGTGGCTGCCCGGGGTGACGCCTTGTCCGCCGCCACACCTGCCCCGCGGCAAAAACGAGGCAAAGCCGCGGGACCGCAAGTGGATGGCACTCTCCTGGAGGGTGTACGAGGTGCTCAACTCCCGTTCGGCATAGGCGCCGACCAGGGAGGGAGGCGGCTCGACAGGCCTGCCACCCTTCCACGGGGCAGGCCGTACCCCGGCATGAACGAGGTAACAATGTGCGAACTGCTGAACCGCATCTGGGCCCGCCCCCGCGGCGAATGGACCCGGGTGCTGCGAAGGGAACTGCCCGCGCTGGCCGCCGGGATGGTGGAGGAGATGAGGGAGGAGATCCCCGGGTTCTCCGGCCTGGTCGACGAACTCGACGCGGAGGTGGTCAGACAGCGGGTGGAGGCGGCCCTGCTCACCGCCCTCGGTTATCGCGAACCGGCGCCGCGGCAGCAGGACCCGCCGACAGCGCACCCGTCCACTCCGCCACCGGCGCCGGCACCCGTGCCGGCCCCGGTCCCCGCCGGGGCCGCGGGCGAGGGTCCCGCGACGGGCAGGGGACCCGGTGCCTGCGAGCGCCCGGGTTCCTTCCAGGGCCCGGATCCGTACGAGGGAACCGGTTCCTTCCGCAGCCCGGATTCCGCCGAGGGCCCCTCCGCCGAACACCACGGCCGCAGCGAACCGGCGGTGTGCGAACCGGCCCGCCGACGCAGCACGGCTCCGCTGACGGTGGTGCCTCCCGAGGGACTCGGCGCCCCGCCCGAACGGGCGCGCCGCGAGCTCTTCTCCGCCCTCACAAGTGACATGCCCATGGCTGAAATGGCCCTCACCGAACTGGCCGGCGCGGCAGGCTGGCCCCTCCCCTCCGAGATACGCGCCATCGCGATGGCCACGCCCGGCGAGACGCAGCAGCTCGCCGCCGTACTGGACGACGGCTTGGCGGGCATGGTCGGCGCCCAGCCCTGCCTGCTCGTCCCCAGCCCCGATCCGGACACGCGCACCGCCCTGGAGGCACTGCTGCGCGGGCGGTTCGCCGCCGTCGGCCACCCCGTCGCCCCGCGGGACACCGCTTCCTCCCTGCGGTGGGCCCTGCGCCTGCTGGCCCTGACCCCCAACCGCGCGGGCATGGACGCGCGGCCCCTCTTCGTCGACGACCACCTCTCGACCCTGCTCCTCCTCCAGGACGAACCCCTGGCGCACGCGCTGGCCGCGCGCTGGCTGCGCCCCCTGGCCGACCTCACCCCCCGCCAGAGCGAACGGCTCGAAGTGACCCTCCTCGCCTGGCTGGAGGGCGGCGGCGCCCCCGAGGCCGCGAAGGCACTGAGCGTGCACCCCCAGACGGTCCGCTACCGGATGCGCCAGCTGGAGAAGCTCTTCGGACCCGGACTCCGCGACCCCCGTACCCGCTTCGAACTGGAGCTCGCCCTGCGCAGCCGCCGCCTGATGGCCCAGGTGCGGCGCCAGCACTCACGGGCGGGCCGCAAGGTGCGGGCCGCCGCCACCGAATTCCGGCCACTGGGCGTGGGCCGCATGGCCCGCGTCAACGGCCTCTGACCCCAGCCTGCTCGACCGACAGACGGCCCCGGCCCCTTCCCGCGCACGCGGTGCGAAGGGACCGGGGCCGCCGCACGTGTACGCCGTCAGCGGTCCACGATTACGGAGGGAGCCCCCGCGCGCAGCGCGGCGTTGAGGTCGAGCAGCTCGGCGTGGGCACGGGAGCAGGAGCCGCAGAGGGCCAGATGGCGGGCCAGGCCGCGGCCGCGCAGGGCGCCCCGGCGGCGGACCGCCGCGCCGAGCACGCCGGCGTAGTGGCGGCAGCGGGGGTCGGCCGCCGTGTCGACATGGGCACGCAGGTACGCCTCGCGCAGTCCCTCCCGGGCGCGGAAGGCCAGGGAGGTCACCGCGCTCGGCGTGATGCCCAGCAGCAGCGGGACGGGATGCGGGCAGTCGTCCTCGACCAGGGTGTGCCACAGGACGGCCTTCCAGCGCTCGGGCAGGGTGTGGAAGGACCGGGCGACGAGCCTGCGGTCCTCGCTGTCCAGCAGCCTGCGCTGCGGTTCGTCCCCGCTCGGCGCGGGAAAGCACCACGCCTCGACGTCGGGGGTCAGGACGGTCCGTCCGGCCCCCGCCCGCCATTCGACGGCCGTGTGCCGGACCACTGCCAGCAGGTACGGGCGCCAGCGCTCCCGGGGTCCGGCCCCGTGACGGACGGCCTGGAGGGTCCGGATGAAGGCTTCCGAGACCAGGTCCTCGGCCTCGTGCGGGGCGCGGCGGCAGCAGCTCCGCGCGAAGGCGAGGGCGGCGCCGCTGTGCCGCCGGTACAGGGTGTCGCAGGCGTCCGGGGCCTGCACACCGGCCGCGTACGCCTCGCGCAGCTGCCGGATGAGTTCCCGGTCGCAGGGCTCGGCCATGGCGCTCCTCTGGTGTTCCGGGGCGACGCGCGCACCGTCGCCGACGGACCTGCGGGCCCGCGGGGCGGCGGTGCCTGCGGGCCCGCGGGGCGGCGGGCCCGTCGGCGCTCGTGGCCACGACCGCGACGGGCAGGGCGCCCAGCCATCCCCCCGCGTCCCGGGCCGCGCTCGTGGTCACGTCATCGAAGGGC
>NZ_JBEZBN010000084.1:0-21055 GCF_040647115.1 Streptomyces sp. NPDC044571 | reverse complement strand
CCAAGCCGCAAACCCGTCATCACCCCATTTGGCCGGCAGTACAGCCGGGGGCCCGCCCCACCGCCCGGCCGGCCGCGCCCCCCCCCCCCCCCCCGCGCGGGGGTGGCCGCCTACGCTGGAATGGTCCTACGCCCCTCCCTGCGGAAGGGGGCAGCCATGGCGCTCTCGAAGGCGGGCACGGCGCTTGCCGCGCTCCGCGAGGACCTGTCCGGCGAGGTCTTCGCCCCTGACGATCCCGGGTACGACGAGGCCCGCCGGGTCTTCAACGCGATGATCGACCGCAGGCCGGCCGTCATCGCCCAGTGCGAGAGCGTGGCCGACGTGGCCACCGCCGTCCGCTTCGCCCGGGAGCTGGACCTGCCCATCGCCGTGCGCGGCGGCGGGCACAGCGTGGCCGGCATGTCGCTCAACGACGGCGGTGTCGTGGTGGACCTGCGCCGGATGCACGAGGTGACGGTCCATCCCGCGGCCAAGGCGGTCCGGGTCGAGGGCGGGGCCGTGATGAGCCACCTCGACCGGGCCTGCGAACCGTACGGGCTGGCGACCACCGGCGGCCGGGCCTCCACGACGGGGGTCGGCGGCTTCGTGCTGGGCGGCGGCTCGGGCTGGTTGGACCGGGTCTGCGGACTGGCCGTCGACAACCTGCTCGGCGTCGAGCTGGTGACGGCCGACGGAACGGTCCTGGAGGCGACGGCGCAGGAGCACCCCGAGCTGTTCTGGGCCCTGCACGGCGGCGGCGGGAACTTCGGCGTCGCCACCTCCCTGACCCTGCGGCTGCACGACCTGCCCGCGATGTCGATCGCCCTGCTGCTGTACCTGCCGGAGAACGGGCCCGAGGTGGTCCGTACGTACCGGGACGTCATCGAGGCCGGCCCGCCCGAGGCGAGCGGCGCGGCCCTCTACATGACCGGCCCGCCCGAGGAGTTCGTCCCCCCGCACCTCGTGGGGCGGCTGCTGGCGGGCGCGCTGCTGACGTACGCGGGTCCCGAGGACGAGATGCGCAAGCTGGCCCGGCCGCTGCTGGCGATACCGCACGAGGCGGAGGTGGTGACGGCCATCCCGTACGCCGATCTGCAGTGCATGATCGACGACCCGCCCGGGATGCGGAACTACTGGTCGGCCGAGTACCTCACCGGTCTGCCGGACGAGCTGGTCGACGTCTTCTGCGCCCGCGCCGACACCATGCCCGTCCCGACGGGCACCCAGCACCTCGTCTGGCCCCAGGGCGGCGCCGTCGCAGCCGGACCCTCCGACTACCCCTTGCCGTACCGGGACGCGCCCTGGGCGGTGCACCCCTTCGGGATCTGGGAGGACCCGGCCGACGACGAGCGGTGCAGGCAGTGGGTCAAGGACGTCCGCGCCGACGTCCGGCCGTGGAGCACCGGCGCGGTCTACCTCAACTTCACCGGGGACGAGGGTCCCGAGCGCGTCGCCGCAGGCCTCGGCGAGGAGAACCTGCGGCGGCTGGCGGCGGTGAAGCGGGAGTACGACCGGGACAACGTCTTCCGCTTCAACCACAACATCAAGCCGGCGTAGGCGCCCGGTGGTTCACGACAGGGCGGCGATCACCTCGCGCGCCGCCCTCTCGCCCTCGGTGGCGCCGCCTTCCATGAAGCCCTGGAAGTCGTAGCTGCAGTGCTCGCCGCCGATGTGGATGCGGCCCTGGGCGGTGCCCTCGTACTTGGCGTACCGGTGCAGGTAGCCCACCGGCCAGTACGAGTACGCGCCGTACGAGTACGGGTTCCTGTGCCAGGCGGACAGCTGCGCCCGCCCGTTCCAGACGGCCTTGGTGCCCGGGAAGAAGGCGTCGACCCCGGTGAGCACCCGGCCCGCGAGCTCGCGTACGTACGGGTCGCTCTCGGTGGAGAACGGCGCGCCCGGGGTGAGCGCACCGGCGAGGCTGCCGCCGCCGTACTGGAGCAGGATGCCGCCGGTGCCCGGCTGGACCTTGGTGGTGTCCCAGACCTGCTGGACCGGGGAGTCGGTGAAGCAGTCACCGGCGGAGACCCCCGGCCAGGGGCCCGTGCCGCGCCAGGGGCGGGCGGTGAACTGCATGTTGAGCTTGGTGCAGAAGCCCATCCGGGCGTCGCGCAGCAGGTTCTTCATCAGCGGGTCGAAGCCGGCGCCGCCGAGGTCGATCCGCTGCAGGATCGGCAGCGGCAGGCACAGGATGGTGTGGTCGGCGGTGACGGTGCGCAGGGATCCCGCGTCGTTGAAGGTCAGCGTCTGGGTGCCGTCGGAGGCCACGCGCACGGCGACCAGCTCGCGGCCCATCACGAGGGAGCCGGCGGGCAGGGCCTTGGCGATGGCGTTCGGCAGCTGGTCGTTGCCGCCGGTGATGTGGTAGCGCTCGTTGGACAGGCCCCAGACGTTGAAGTTGCCGGGGTTGGGCTGGTAGCCCATCAGCAGGACCAGGGCGAGCGCGGACTGCTGGTCGGTGTCGGCGCCGTACTCGACGTTGTACGCGACGTCGATGAAGCGGCCGAGCTGCGAGCCGTGGCCGCCGGGGACACGGGTCTCGATCCACTCGTACAGCGTCATGTTGTCGAGGGCGGTGCCCGCCGGGGTGGTGGAGTTCCAGGAGACCTCGCCGGCTTCGACCAGGTCGCGGTGCAGCGCCTGGTAGACGGCCTTGAAGTCCTCGTCGGCCTGGTCGCGCGAGTAGTAGGTGCCGTTGAACCAGAGGACTTCCTCGGCGCCGTTGGGACCGCCTCCGAGGAAGTCGTCGGTGGGCAGGTTGAAGCGGCGGCAGAGCTCCAGGATCTTCTTGTGGCTGGTGTCGATCAGCTCACCGCCGATCTCGGAGGTCTGCCCGTACGCCCAGTGCGAGCGCTGGCTGTACATCCGGCCGCCGACCCGGCTCGGGTTGGCCTCGTAGAGCGTGCAGCCGACGCCCGCGTCCTGGAGGGTGAGGGCCGCGGTCAGGCCCGAGATGCCGGCGCCGACGACCACGACGCGGGCGGGGGTGACGGGCTTCTTGTCGGGGAGGGCGCCTGCGGCGTGGGCGGCCTGGGAGCCGAGCCCGGAGGAGGCGAGGGCGGTGCCGAGCCCGAGGGCGGCGGCGCGGCCGAGCAGTTCGCGGCGGCCGAGACCGCGGACCTCGGCGACGGGCAGGGAGAGGCGGCGGGCGGCGGCGTGTTCGGCGGCCAGCTGCCGGAGCGCGTGCATCAGGGGCGTACGGGCCATGGCGGTGCTCCTGTCGGATTCAGCGGGTGGCGGACGCGGGGGCGGGGTCCTCGGTGCGTTCCGCGGAGTCCTCCAGGACGACGCGGCCGATGATCTCGTAGCGCTCGGGGGCCTTGAACTTCAGCCACAGGCCGAGCCCCAGCCCGCCGAAGAAGACGACGCCGACGATCCACGGGATCAGGGTGAAGAAGAAGGAGTCGGCGGCGAGACCGGCCGCGGTCTCCATGTTGACGACGAGCAGGACGACGACGGCGGCCATGGCGATCCCGCCGACGAGCGGGGCGGTGAAGGTGCGGAACCAGTGCCGGTCCTCGGGGTGGTTCCTGCGGAAGTAGCCGATCACGGCGAAGGAGCAGAGGGTCTGGACGATGAGGATCGCCATCGTCCCGAGGATCGCGAGCAGCGTGTACAGGTGGATGTACGGGTCCTGCCCGGTGAGCCAGAACAGCGCCACAAGGGCGGTGGCGATGGCGGTCTGCACGACCGAGGAGAGGTACGGGGAGCCGTGCCTGGGGTGCGTGCGGCCGAGCGCCGGGTGCAGGAAGCCCTCGCGGCCGATGGCGTACAGGTAGCGGGCGGCGCACTGGTGGAAGGCCATGCCGCAGGCGAAGGAGCCGGTGAGCAGCAGCCACTGGAAGGCGCTGACGGCCCAGCCGCCGATGAAGGTCCGGGTCGGCGCGAAGAAGAGGTCGAGGGGGCTGCTGGAGGCGGACAGTTCGACGGACGCGGCGAGGCCGTTGCCCGCGATGGTCATCCAGGAGACGTAGATGTAGAAGAGGCCGACGCCGATGACGGAGATCAGGGTGGCCCTGGGGATGACCCGCTTCGGATTGCGGGACTCCTCCCCGTACATGGCGGTGGACTCGAAGCCGACCCAGGACCAGAAGGCGAAGAAGAGGCCGAGTCCGGCGGAGGTGCCGGTGAAGGCGTTCTTCGGGTTGACGGGTTCGAACGGGATCCCGTCCGGGCCGCCGCCGGCGAGGAGCACCGCGGTGGCGACGGCGAACAGGACGGCGATCTCGGCGACGAGCATCACGCCGAGGGCCTTGGCGGTGAGGTTGATGTCGAAGTGCGCGAGGACGGCCGTGACGGCGAGCATGCCGGCCGCGTAGGCGATCCAGGGCAGGTCGACACCGAGCTGGTCGTGGACGGTGGTCTTGGCGAAGTAGGAGAAGACGCCGACGATCGAGGCCTCGAAGACGATGTAGGCGAGGACGGCGAGCATGCCGGAAGCCATGCCGGCGATCCGGCCGAGGCCGTGCGAGATGTATCCGTAGAAGGCGCCGGCGGCGGTGATCCGCTTGGCCATGGCGACGTAGCCGACCGCGAAGACGGTCAGGACGGCGGTCGCGAAGAGGTATCCGGCCGGGGCGCCGGTGCCGTTGCCGAATCCGACGGCGATGGGGAGGTTGCCGGTCATGGCGGTGATGGGGGCCGCGGTGGCGACGGCCATGAAGACGACGCCGACCAGGCCGACGGAGTTGGCCCTCAGCCGCTGTACCCGGGGAACCTGCCCCGTTCCGGCGGTCCGGGGCGGTGTGTCGGCTGTGTCTGAGCTCATCGCTTCCTCGTTCCTGTCGGGAGGGGCGCCACTCTCCCCGGGCGTGACGCACACCACAATCGGCACGCGGTCCGATAATCCCCTTGAAGAGCCGACGAGTTGTCGGGCCGGACGGGGGCAAATCGGGCTCCGTAACCGTCCGGTGATGTGCGGGGAACAAGCAGGCCGGTAGCGTCCGGCGCTATGGAGAACCAGGGCGGGATCACCGTTCAGCGGGCGCTGGAGCTGCCGGGGCTGCGCAGCGGGCTGCCGGAGGTGGTGGCCTGCGCCGACCGCCTCGGCCGGACGGTGCGCTGGGTGCACGCCGGCGAGGTGCCTAACATCGCGTCCCTGCTCAAGGGAGGGGAGCTGCTGCTGACCACCGGTCTGGGGCTGGGCACCCGGCCCGCGGAGCAGCGCGCCTTCGTCCGCCGGCTCGCGGACCGGGGCATCGCCGCCCTGGTGGTGGAGCTCGGGCCGCGTTTCAGCCGCCTCCCGGCCACCCTCGTCGAGACCGCCCGCGCGGCCGGGCTGCCGCTGGTCCAGCTGCACCGCGAGGTCCCCTTCGTGACGGTGACGGAGGAGGTCCACACCGAGATCGTCAACGGCCATTACGCGCTGCTCCAGCGGGCCGAGGAGGTCCACCGGCGCTGCACGGAGGCGCTGTTGGGCGGCGGCGGGATCCCGCAGGTGCTGCGCATCCTGGCCGACTTCACCGGGAACCCGGTGTTCCTGGAGACCCCGGACGGCCAACTCCTGTACGGGGCGGGCCCGGTCTCGGGGGAGGCCGCCGCGGACCCGCTGCAGGTCTGGGAGGGGCTGCGGGGGCAGCGCGAGGCGGAGCCCTCGGCCAACACCGTGGTGGTCGACGTCCCCGGCGGCGGCCACGGGGCGGGCTCGGTGCGCGCACGGGTCGTCCTGCTGGGCGTCTCCGCCCCTCTGCTCCCGGTGCACCGGATGGCGGCGGAGCGGACGGCCGGGGTGCTGGCCGTCGTCCTCATGCAGGCCCGCCAGGAGGAGGAACTGGCCGCGCGCGGCCGCGGCGACTTCCTGACGGACCTGGCGGAGGGCCGCATCTCGGCCGAGGACGCCCCGGCGCAGGCCCGCGTCCTCGGTTTCAAGCCCGGACCCGGCCCGTTGCTCCCGGTCGTCATGCGGCTGTCCGCCGACCTCGGCCCGGCGGGCAACTGGGCGGTCCTGGCCCGCGCGGTGCTGGAGGAGCTGTCCTCGGTCGGCGTACCGGTGCTGCTGGGCGTGCGCCCGGTGGAGGGGCGGGTACCGCTGCTGGTCTCCCTGCGGGCGGAGTCGGAGCGCACGGCGGTGGCAGACCGGGTGGCGGCGGCGCTGCGCGCGGGCGTGGAGCGGGCCGGCCTGGACCGGGCCGCGGCCCCGCCGGCGGTGGTGGTGGGCGTGGCGGGCGGCTGGGCGGCGGCCTCCTCGGGCCTGCGCCATGCGGCCGAAACGGCGACGGCGGCCCACGGCCTACCCGCCCGGCCCTGGTACGACGCGCGGCGCCTGGACATCGACCTGCTGCTGTGGCGTCTGCGCGAGCACCCGGACCTGGCGGCGTTCGTGGACCGCGCGATCGGCCCCCTGCGGGTCCACGACACGACGTCCCGCCCGCCGCTGCTGCCCACCCTGGAGACGTACCTGGCCCATGCGGGCCGCAAGGCGGAGACGGCCCGCGAGCTGCACCTGAACCGGCAGACGCTGTACAACCGGCTGGCGCGGATCTCGGAGCTCCTGGGCACGGACCTGGACGACCCGGAGACGGTGCTCTCCCTCAGCCTGGCCCTCCGCGCCCGCCGCCACACGCCGTCTCCTTCTTGACGCGCCGCTCGCGCGGCTGCGGCCGCAGGCGGCCTTCCCGGCTGCGCGCCGCTGCGGGCGGACTCCGTCCGCCGGACCTCCGGCGGCAGCTCCGAGCCCTGCGACGGCCCCTGCGTCGCACGGCTGCGGCCGACTCCGCCCGCCGAGGGCAGGGCGGGGCTCCGGGACCGGCCCGGGGTCCGTTCCGTGCCCGCGGGTACGGCCGCTGCACGGGGCCGTCCCTACCCGCCCTCACCGTTCCCGCCTCATACGCCGGCGGGGCTCACCGGACCCGGGGCGGGCCTCGGACCGGTACGCCGCTCCGCGCCGGGCTCGGAGCGCGCCGGGGCGAAACCCCGCCCCGCCGGCGTTCGAGGCGCTGGGGCTACCCCGGACGGAGTCCGGGGCAGGTCCGGGGGCCGGCCCCCGGACAGCGCCTCCCGGAAGGCACTCCGAGCCCGCCGGACGAAACCCAGCCCGCCGGCGTTCGAGGCGCGGGGTGCGGGGCCGGCCGCCGGCGGCGCACCGGCGGGGGCCGGGGCGGAGCCTCGGGGAACGGGGGAAGGACGGAGCGGAGAGAAGTTCCGCGCAGCGGCATCCCCGGCCCGGCGGCAGAGGCCCGTCAGCGGCCCCGAAGCCGACCGGCAGCCCGGACCACGCCAGAGCCGGGCGCGGGCCCGCCGTGCCCTCCAGCCCCGCCGACGCCAGAGCCGGGCGCGGGCCCGCGGCATCCTCCAGCCCCGCGGCGAGGCCCGGGCGCCACCGGGGGCCGTGGCCCGGCCCGCCCCCTCCCGGCCACCAGCGGAGCTACTTGCGGCGTTCCGTCAGCTCGTCGTACACCGACAGCACCTGCGCCACCGTGTCGTCCTCCGACGGCCAGGTCGCCGCCTGCGCGCGCCCCGCCGCCGACAGGGCGGCCCTGCGGTCCGGCTCCACCAACAGTTTCACCACCGCCGACGCCAGTGCACCCGCGTCCCCGTACGGGACCAATACGCCCGCGTCGCCGACCAGTTCCTGCATGCCCCCGACCGCGGTGGCGACCAGCGGCACGCCGATGCGCAGCGCCTCCTGCGCCAGCAGCGACCGCGCCTCCCACCGGCTCGGCAGCACCGCCAGGTCCGCCGCGGCGAGCAGGTGAGCGGCGTCGCGGCGCCACCCGAGCAGCCGCACCGGCAGGCCCTCCACCTCGATCCGCCGCGACAGCTCCGGCCGTTGCGGGCCCTCCCCCGCGATCACCACCAGCGGCGCCGGCTCCAGCACCCGCCAGGCCCGCGCCGCGTCCAGCAGGACGGAGTACCCCCGGTGCGGCACCAGGCTCCCGACCGCGACGATCAACGGGCGTTCCACCGCACCGAGTTCCGCCCGCACCTTGCCGGGATCCACCGGCCTCGCGGGGCCCGAGGGAACCGCCACCGGCGCGAGCCGCGCGTCCCGCGCCCCCCGCGCACGCGCCAGAGCGACCTGGTCCGAGGAGGCCCCCAGCACCACCGCCGCCGCCCGCGCCACATGCCGTTCCAGCAGCCGGCCCAGCCGCCCGAGCGGCCCTTCGGCGGCGGGGCCGCCCCCGTGCCAGGTCACCACCAGCGGCACCCGGCGCCCCCGCAGCGCCAGCGCGGCCCGCATCCCGGCCCGCACCCCGTGCGCGTGCACCACGTCCGCGTGCGCGCACACCGCTCGCAGCGCACTGCCCGCGTCGGGCGTGAACTGCGCCCCGGCGCCGGTGAAGTCGTACTCGCCCTCCGCCTCGGGCGACGCGCACACCGTGACCCCCACGCCGCGTGCGGCGAGCCCGGTCGCCAGCGACCGCACATGCGCACTACTGCCCGCCCCGGCGCCCCCGAGCACCTGGACGGTACGCAGCGGCGGCCGCCCGTACGACTGCGCGGGGACCGGGGTCGAGACCGGGGAGCTGCTCACGGGCCGAAGCTCCAGGGGGAGGGAGGCAGAGTCGACGCCCAGAATGCCAGTACGCACGCGCGTTCCGGGACCATACGGGCACGGATCCGGTACGAGATGCCGCCACACGCCCCCCAGCCTCACCCACATGGAGTACAGGGGCGGGCCGCAGGCCCGACAGCGTCCCCCCGCCGGGCCCGTCCGCTACGCGTCGGCGCGGGCCGCCGCGAGGAGTTCCTCGGCGTGGGCGCGGGCGGACACCGAGTCCTCGTGGCCCGCCAGCATGCGCGACAGCTCGCGGATGCGGTCCTCGCCTTCCAGGACGGTCACGCCGCTCCTGGTCACCGAGCCGTCGTTGGTCTTCTCCACCAGCAGCTGCCGGTCCGCGAAGGCCGCCACCTGCGGGAGGTGGGTGACGACCACGACCTGCGCGGACTTGGCCAGCTTCGCCAGACGCCGACCGACCTCGACCGCCGCCTTACCGCCGACGCCCGCGTCGACCTCGTCGAAGAGGTACGTCGGCACCGGGTCGGAGCCCGCGAAGACGACCTCCACGGCCAGCATCACCCGGGACAGCTCACCGCCCGAGGCGCCCTTTGCGATCGGCCTCGGCTGGGCACCCGGGTGCGGGGCCAGCAGCAGTTCGACCTCGTCCGCGCCCGAGGGCCCGTAGGCGACGGTCCGGCCGGCGACCTCCACCCCGTCGGGGTCCTCCACCTGCCGGATGTCGATCGTCACCCGCGCGTGCGGCATCGCGAGCGAGGCCAGCTCCTGCGTCACCGCGGAGCCGAACCGCGTCGCGGCCTCCACCCGGGCGTCGGTCAACGCCTGGGCCAGCTGCGAGAGTTCGGCGCGCAGGCCGTCCCGTTCGGCGGTGAGCTCGGAGATCCGCTCGTCGTCGCCGTCCAGTTCCAGCAGCCGCGCCGAGCCCTTCTCGGCCCACTCCAGCACGGAGTCGATCGAGTCGCCGTACTTGCGCGTCAGCTGGCTCAGCGCGGCCCGCCGCTCCTCCACGGCCGCGAGGCGCAGCGGATCGGCGTCCAGGTTGTCGGCGTAGCCCGCCAGCTCCCCGGCCACGTCGGACAGCAGGATGCCGAGCTCGCCGATCCGCTCGGCGAGCGCGCCGAGGGCCGGGTCGTGGGAGCGTACGGCTTCCAGGGCCCGGTGTGCGCCCGCGACGAGCGTGTTCGCGTCGACGCCCTCGGGGTCCTCCACGTCGCCGGCGAGCGCGGCGTGCGCGATCTGCGCCGCCGAGGCCAGCGATTCGGCGTGGCCGAGCCGCTCCGCCTCCGCCGCCAGTTCGGCGTCCTCCCCGGCCAGCGGCTCCACGGCCGCGATCTCCTCCAGGCCGAAGCGCAGCAGGTCCGCCTCCTGGGCCCGTTCCCGGGCCCGGGTGGTGATCTCCTCCAGCTCGGCGGAGACCGCGCGCAGCCGCCGGTAGGCGGCCCCGTACTTCTCCAGCGGGACCGCGACGGCGTCCCCGGCGTACCGGTCGAGGGCCTGCCGCTGCCGGGCGGGCCGCAGCAGGCCCTGCTGGTCGGTCTGCCCGTGCACGGCGACGAGGTCGTCCGCGAGTTCGCCGAGCAGGCCGACGGGCACGGAGCGGCCGCCGACGTGGGCGCGCGAGCGCCCCTCGGCGGAGACGGTCCGGCTGATCAGCAGGGCGCCGTCGTCGAGCTCGGCCCCGGCCTCCTCGGCCCGTACGGCGGCGGGCGCGTCGGGGCGCAGGACGATGCGGCCCTCCACGACCGCCGCCTTGGCCCCGATCCGTACCAGCGCCGGGTCGGCACGCCCGCCGAGCAGCAGTCCGAGGCTGGTGACGACCATCGTCTTGCCGGCGCCGGTCTCGCCGGTCACCGCGGTGAAACCGGGCGACAGCTCGACCACCGCGTCGTCGATGACCCCGAGCGACCGTATCCGCATCTCCTCAAGCACGGGACGACCATACCGAGGTTTCCCCGGTGCCATGTGACGTCACCCGCGAGGAAATCCTCGTACGGGTGTGCTATTAGCGACGCACCGGCTCCCCCTCGGCCGGTCTCAGTGCGGCACCCCGCGCCACCCCGACACGGGCAGCGCGAACTTCGCGACCAGCCGGTCCGTGAACGACGCGTGGTGCAGCCGGGCGAGCCGCACCGGCACCGCACCACGCCGGACCTCCACCCGCGCCCCCGCGGGCAGCTCCAGCATCCGGCGCCCGTCGCACCACAGCACCCCGTGCGGGACTCCGGCCTGCACCTCCACCGCGAGCACCGACTGCGGCGAGGTCACCAGCGGCTTCGCGAAGAGCGCGTGCGCACTGATCGGCACCATCAGCAGGGCCTCCACCTCGGGCCAGACCACCGGCCCGCCCGCGGAGAAGGCGTACGCCGTCGAGCCGGTCGGGGTCGCGCAGACGATCCCGTCGCAGCCGAAGCCGGACACCGGCCGCCCGTCGATCTCCAGGACCACCTCCAGCATCCGCTCGGGGGACACCTTCTGGACGGCGGCCTCGTTCAGCGCCCAGTCGCGGTGGACGACGTCGCCGTTGGACCGGACGACCACGTCGAGGGTCATCCGCTCCTCGACCTCGTACGCGCGCGTCACCACCCGGTCGACGACCTTGTCCAGGTCGTCGCGCTCGGCCTCGGCGAGGAAGCCCACCCGGCCCAGGTTCACGCCCAGCATCGGCACGCCCGAGCTGCGCGCGTACTCCGCACCGCGCAGCAGGGTCCCGTCACCGCCCAGCACCACCAGCAGCTCGCAGCCGTCCAGCACGTCCGGTGTGGTCCCGGTGACCAGCTCCACCTCGGGCGGCAGCGGCAGGTCCTGGGCCTCGTGCTCCAGGACCCGTACCCCCAGACCGCTCTTCAGCAGCCCCTGCACGACCAGCTCGGCGCTGCGGATGGCCGCCGGCCGCCCGGTGTGCGCGAGCAGGAAGACGGTCCGCCCCCGCCCCGTGTCCGGTACGTCCGGTGTTGACGTACCCGTCGTAGATGTACCTGTTGTAGATGTACCTGTCACTGCGGCCCCTCCACCACTGCACGGTCGACATCCGCCGGGTCGAGTGCCGGTGCCCCCGCCCGCAGCCACAGAAAGTACTCGACGTTGCCCGAGGGGCCGGGCAGGGGACTCGCGGTCACCCCGAGAACGCCCAGCCCCAGCTTCGCGGCCTGCGCCGCGACCTCCCGTACGGCCTCCGCCCGCAGCTCCGGACTGCGGACCACGCCGCCGCTGCCGAGCCGGTCCTTGCCGACCTCGAACTGGGGCTTGACCATCAGCACCAGATCCGCGTCGGGGGCGCAGCAGCGCACGAGCGCCGGCAGCACCAGACCGATCGAGATGAAGGACAGGTCGCCGACGACCAGGTCGACCGGAATGCCGTCGATCTGCTCCAAGGTCAGCTCCCGGACGTTCGTCCGGTCCTTCACCGTGACCCGGTCGTCGCTCTGCAGCGACCAGGCGAGCTGCCCGTAGCCGACGTCGACGGCCATCACGTGGGCGACGCCCGCCCGCAGCAGCACATCGGTGAAGCCGCCGGTGGAGGCGCCGGCGTCCAGCGCCCGGCGGCCCTCGACCACCAGCCCCCGCGGCTGGAACGCCGCCAGCGCGCCCGCGAGCTTGTGGCCGCCCCGGGAGACGTAGTCGGGGTCGCTGTCGTCCTTCAGCACCACCAGGGCCGCGCTGGTCTCCACCTGGGTGGCCGCTTTGGTCGCGGTGGCGCCGCCGACGGTCACCCGGCCCGCGGCGATCAGCTGGGCGGCGTGCTCGCGCGAGCGGGCCATGCTGCGGCGTACCAGTTCGGCGTCCAGGCGGCGGCGTGCCACTCCTGCCACGTTCGGTTCAGCTCCTGTTTTCGTACGGTCCCGGGACGGGCGGTGCGTCCAGCGCGGTCAGCGCGTCGCGCAACCCCCTGTGCACATCCTCGTACACCTCGACGTGCCCGTCCGCCGGGAGGTGGTCGGCATCCGCCAGCCGCTCCAGGTGCGCGTCCACGTCCGGATGCCCGGTGGGCGTCCGGACGAGCCCCAGCGGCGCGGGATCGGCGGGGCCGGCGGCCTCGGCAGCCCCTGCGTCCCCGGCCTCGGGCCGGGATCCCCCGGCAGCCTCCGCGGTCCCTGCGGACAGTTCGTCGGTCATGCCCCCGACGCTACCGCGAAGCGCGGGGGCGACCACCCGCGGCTCTGCGGTACGGTCGAGATCACGATGGCTACGATCGAGGAGTGCCGGGCGGCACTCGACCAACTCTCCGAGAACCTGGCGCAGGCCGACAGCGGCGTGCGCGGCGCCGCCGCGCTCGACCGCTCCCTGAGCTGCCACATCACCGACCTGGACCGCACCTTCACGGGCCGTCTCGACGGCGGCCGGATCCGGGTCGACGCGCTCACCCCCGGCCCGCCCGCCGCCAAGGCGGACATCCGGCTCGCCATGACCGGCGACGACCTCGTCGCCCTGGTTGCGGGAGAGCTGCGCTTCGCCAAGGCCTGGGCCTCCGGCCGCGTGAAGCTGGAGGCCGGCCTGCGCGACCTGCTCCGTCTCAAGAGCCTGCTGTGACCCCCGCCCCGGGGCGCGCCCCGGCGCCCGTGCCGCGCCGGCGGGCCGCGGGGACCACCAGCGGGGTGCCCGTCTCGGGGTCTTCGATGACCTGGCAGCGAAGCCCGAACACCTTCTCCACGCGTTCCGCCGTCACCACCTCGGCCGGCGGCCCCTCCGCGACGACCTCCCCGCCGCGCATCGCGATCAGGTGCGTGGCGTAGCGGGCGGCGTGGTTGAGGTCGTGCAGCACGGCGACCAGGGTCCGCCCCTGCGTCTCGTGCAGTTCGGCGCACAGGTCCAGCACGTCGATCTGGTGCTGGATGTCCAGGTACGTCGTCGGCTCGTCCAGCAGCAGCAGCGGCGTCTGCTGGGCCAGCGCCATCGCGATCCACACCCGCTGGCGCTGCCCGCCCGACAGCTCGTCCACCGCCCGGTCCGCGAGATCGGCCACCCCGGTGGCGGTCATCGACTCGACGACGATCCGCTCGTCCTCGGGCGACCACTGCCGCAACAGCCCCTGGTGCGGGTGGCGGCCGCGCGAGACCAGGTCGGCGACCGTGATCCCGTCCGGCGCGGTCGAGGACTGCGGGAGCAGCCCGAGCGTCCGTGCGACCTTCTTCGCCGGGAGCGTTCCGATGGCCCGCCCGTCGAGCAGCACCCGCCCGGAGGACGGCTTCAGCATCCGCGACAGGGCGCGCAGCAGCGTGGACTTGCCGCAGGCGTTCGGGCCGACGATCACCGTGAAGGAGTGGTCGGGGATCTCCACCGACAGGTTCTCGGCGATGACCCTCTGCTCGTAGGCGAGGGTCAGGTTCTGCGCGGTCAGCCGCTGCACGTGCGTACTCCTTGAGTCGGTCACATCCGTCCCGCCCTGCGCTCGGCGACGAGCAGCCACAGCAGGTAGACGCCGCCCACCAGCCCGGTCACCACACCCACCGGCAGCTGGTCGGCGCCGAAGGCCCGCTGCGAGGCCCAGTCGGACACCAGCAGCAGGACGGAGCCCATCAGCGCGCCGGTGAGCAGGTTCGACCCGGGAGACCGGGTCAGGCGCCGAGCCAGCTGGGGTGCGGCCAGGGCGACGAAGCTGATGGGCCCGGCCGCGGCGGCGGCCGCGGTGGTCAGCAGGACGGCCGCCAGCATCAGCAGCATCCGGGTGCGTTCCACCCGTACCCCGAGGGCGTACGCGGCGTCGTCGCCCATCTCGATCAGCCGCAGGGCCCGGCTCTGCCCGAGGACCAGCGGGAACAGCACCGCGCAGGCGGCCAGCAGCGGCCACACCTGGGCCCAGTCCCGGCCGGAGAGCGAGCCGGTCAGCCAGACCATCGCGCGGGTGGCGTCGA
The DNA here is from genome assembly GCF_040647115.1 of Streptomyces sp. NPDC044571. Lineage (NCBI taxonomy): Bacteria > Bacillati > Actinomycetota > Actinomycetes > Kitasatosporales > Streptomycetaceae > Streptomyces > Streptomyces sp. NPDC044571. The sequence goes on along the minus strand of NZ_JBEZBN010000084.1, from coordinate 6,769 downwards.
CCAGCTGCGAGGTGGTCAGCAGGTAGTTGATGGCGGCGACCAGCAAGGCGGAGGTGCCGATGCCCACGAGGACCAGCCGGTAGCCGTGGATGCCCCGCTTGTACGAGAGCAGGTAGACGGCGGCCCCGGTGAGCAGCCCGCCCGCCAGCGCGCCCGCCGCCACCGCCGAGGCACCACCCTTGAACACGATGATCACGGTGAGCGCGCCGACGGCCGAGCCGTACCCGAAACCGAGCAGGTCGGGGGAGCCGAGGGCGTTGCGGGAGACGGACTGGAAGACCGCTCCGGCCATGCCGAGCGCCGCGCCGACCAGCAGGGCGACCAGGACCCGCGGCAGCCGCAGGTCGCGTACGACGAATTCGTGCGCGGGCGTGCCGTTGCCCAGCAGGGTCCGTACGACGTCCCGCGGGGCGATCTCGAAGTCGCCGGTGCCGGTCAGCAGCACGGCCATGGCCAGCGCGGCGGCGGCGAGCAGCACCCCCACCGCCAGCGCACGCGGCTCCACCCGCAGGGACGTGCCGCCAGGGCCGCGCAGCACCCGGAATCCGGGCCGGTGCACGGGCAGTCCCACCCTCACAGCTGGGCCGTCCTCTTGCGCCGGACGAGATGGATGAAGACGGGCCCGCCGACGAGCGCGGTGACGATGCCGACCTGGAGCTCGGCGGGCCGGGTGACGACCCGGCCGATGATGTCCGCGCCGAGCAGCAGGACGGGCGAGAGCACCGCCGAGTAGGCGAGCACCCACCGCATGTCGGGTCCGGTCAGGAGCCGCACCAGGTGCGGGATCATCAGGCCGATGAAGACGATCGGCCCGCAGGCCGCGGTCGCCGCCCCGCACAGCAGGGTGATGGCGGCCATGGCACCGATCCGGGTGCGCGTCAGGTGCGCGCCCAGCGCCCGCGCGGTGTCGGCGCCCATGGCCATCGCGTTGAGCGGCCGGCCCAGTGACAGTGCGAGCACCGCGCCGGCGAGCAGGAAGGGCGCCACCTGGCGGACGGTGTCCATGTTCGCGGAGGCCAGTGAACCCACCGTCCAGAAGCGGAGCTTGTCCAGTGCCTTGCTGTCCGTCAGCTGAACGGCGTTGATGTAGCCGACCAGGGCCGCGCTGGCCGCCGTACCGGCGAGCGCGAGGCGTACGGGCGTCGCGCTGCGGCTGCCGCCGAGGACGTACACGACGACGGAGACGACGGCGGCGCCGAGGAAGGCCCACCAGACGAACTCGCGGAGCGTGGACGCCCCGAGGAAGCTGACGGCCGAGACCACGGCGGCGGCGGCGCCCGCGTTGACGCCGAGGATGCCGGGCTCGGCCAGCGGATTGCGGGTCAGCGCCTGCATCACGGCGCCGGACAGGCCGAGTGCCAGGCCCACCATCAGCCCCAGCAAGGTGCGCGGGATGCGCAGATCGCGCACGACCACGTCGGAGGGCGTGCCCGAGTAGTGGAACAGGCCGTGCCAGACCTGGTCGAGGGGCATCTGCCTGGCGCCCACGGCGATGCTCGCCACCGCAATGGCGGCCAACACCGCGAGGGCGCCCAGCAGACCGGCAGCACGCGCAGTACGGCGCGTGCGGAGGGCGGCGACGGGCGCCGCGCTCTGTTCGGGGGGACTCTCGACCAACACGCAACTTAGGTTAGCCTACCCTGCGTACGCCTTGGTCCGGCGGAGCCCTGGGAGGCTCAGGCCCCTGGGCCGCGCCGGCTAAAGACCCAGCCTGGCCAGCGCCTTGCCGCCGTCCAGACCGCAGGACCCCTCCCCCGCCTCGGTCCAGGCCGCCGCACACAGCGCCCGCAGCCCGTCGAGCGCCTCGCCCTCGCCCCGCAGTTCCAGTACCCCGTCCTGCGCGGCCGCGGTCCAGCCCCCGCACCGGAAGCCGTCGGCCACCGCCTCGACCTCCGGCTGCGGGGTGAGCAGCCCGCGCAGGTCCCGGTCCACGTAGGTCGGCCGGTGCTTCGGCCCGGCCCGCAGCAGCTCCGCGCCGTCCGCGATGCCGGTCAGCACCAGCAGCGAGTCGACGCCCCCGTTGAACGCGCCCTCGATGTCGGTGTCCAGCCGGTCCCCCACCACCAGCGGCCGCTTCGCACCGGTGCGCAGGACGGTCTCGCGGTGCATCGGGGGCAGCGGCTTGCCCGCCACCTGCGGCTCCGCGCCCGTGGCGATCCGTACCACCTCCACCGCGGCGCCGTTGCCCGGCGCGATCCCCCGTGCCTGCGGGATCGTCAGGTCCGTGTTCGACGCGTACCACGGCACCCCCCGGTTGACGGCGTACGAGGCCTCCATGAAGCGCCCCCACGTCAGATCGGGACCCCCGTAGCCTTGGACGACCGCCGCGAGTCCCTCCTCGTCGGCCGAGTCCACCGGCACCAGCCCCCGCTCGCGCAGTGCGACCCGCAGCCCCTCCCCGCCGACCACCAGCACCTTCGACCCCGGCTCCACCTGCTCCGAGATCAGCCGGGCCACCGCCTGCGCCGAGGTGATCACATCGCCCGCCCCGGCCGGGACGCCCAGCTCGCACAGGTGCTCGGCAACGGCGTCCGGCGTCCGCAGCGCGTTGTTGGTGACGTACGCGAGGTGCATCCCCCCGGACCGGGCCTCGGCCAGCGACTCCACCGCGTACGCGATCGCCTCGCCGCCCGCGTACACGACTCCGTCCAGGTCCAGCAGGGCCGTGTCGTACGCCTGGTGCAGACTCCGCTCGCTGCCTGCCGGACTGGTCCTGCTCTGCCGGGTCATCCTGTCCGCTCCCTCTCCGCTTCGGCGATCGACCGATCGGTGACCGGTGTTCGGCCGGAATTCAACCGCTCTCGACCGTGTGTGCACTGCCGCGTTGCTCCCCCGATCATCCCGCATCGCGAGACGCGTCTTACCATGCACCAATGACCACATCTGGCACCGCGGAGCACGGACTGCGCCTGATCCCCTTCCCCGGACTGCGCTATGTCCCGGAGCGTGTCGGCAGCCTGGCGGCCGTCACCTCACCGCCGTACGACGTGGTCGTACGCCCCGACGGAGTCGACTACCTCGAATCCGCCGACCCGCACAACATCGTCCGCCTGATCCTCCCGCAGGCCGACACCCCGGCCGCCCGCAACCAACAGGCCGCCCGCACCCTGCGCGAATGGATCGACAAGGGCGTCCTCAGCGCCGATCCCGAGCCCGCACTGTACGTCTACGAGCAGCGCAGGGCCGGCCTGCTGCAACGCGGCATCATCGGCGCCCTCGCCCTCTCGAAGGCCGACGCCGGGATCGTCCTCCCCCACGAGGACGTCATGCCCGACGTGGTCACCGACCGGGCCGGGCTGATGCGGGCCGCCTCCGCCAACCTCGAACCCCTGCTCCTCACCTACCTCGGCGACGACCAGGATGCCGGAGCGGCGGAGGTCGTCGAGCGCACCGCCGCGGGAACCCCGCTGCTCGCCACCACCACCGAGGACGGCATGCAGCACCGCCTCTGGGCCGTCACCGACCCCGCCGACCTGGCCGCCGTCACCCGCGACCTCGGCCACCGCCAGGCCCTCATCGCCGACGGCCACCACCGCTGGGCGACGTACCTGCGCCTCCAGGAGGAGCACCGCTCCCCCACCGCCTGGGACTTCGGCCTGGTCCTCCTCGTCGACACCGCCCGCTACCCGCTCCAGGTCCGCGCCATCCACCGGATGCTGCGCCGACTGCCCGTCGCGGACGCCCTGGCGAGCGTCGAGGGACACTTCCGGGTCCGCCGCGTCGAAGGCCCGCTGCCGCTCGCGCTGGAGGCCCTCGCGGACGCCGCGGAACGGGGCAACGCCTTCCTCCTCACCGGCGACGGCACCTTCCACCTGGTCACCGACCCGGACCTGGACCTCCTGGAGCGCACCGTCCGCCACGACCGCCCCGAGGCGTGGCGCCGCCTCGACGCGACGGTGCTGCACGCGACGCTGCTCGATGCCCTGTGGCAGATTCCCGACGCCCCCGACCAGATCACCTACATCCACGACGCCGCGGCCACCGTGGCGATGGCCGAACGCCACGGCGGCACCGCGGTCCTGCTGCACCCGGTTCGGGAGGCGGTCGTACGGGACCTGGCCCGCCAGGGCGTCACGATGCCCCGCAAGTCGACCTCGTTCGGCCCGAAACCGGCCACCGGCCTGGTGCTGCGCAGCCTGGACTGAGCAGGTGGACCAGGACATGGAGAAGGGCGGCACCCCCGAGGGGTACCGCCCTTCTCCGTGTCACATCACGTCACGTCACGCCACGGCTCAGGCCTTGTCGCCGGTCTCGTCCACGTCGTCGTCCACGTCGTCGTCCTCGACGTCGGCGACGACCTCGTCGGTGACGTCGACGTCGACGTCCGCCTCGGACTGCTCCAGCGGCTCGTACTCGTCGTCGTCCTCGTCGTAGTACTCCGCCTGGTCGGAGGCACGCTCGGCGGCAGCCACCTCGGCGGCGTCCTGCTCGTCGGCGTCCTCGTCCTCGTCGGCCAGGTCCAGCGCGTCAACGAACTCGACCCCGTCCAGCTCGGCGAGCCGGTCGGAGGCGTCCATCGCCCCGTCCTTGTCCGCCTCGACGGTCTTGGCGAACCACTCGCGCGCCTCGTCCTCACGACCGGCCGCCAGCAGGGCGTCGGCGTAGGCGTACCGCAGACGCGCCGTCCACGGCTGGACGGCGTTCGAAGCCAGCTCCGGACTCTGCAGGGTCACGATGGCGGCGTCCAGCTGCCCCATGTCCCGGCGGGCACCGGCCGCAACCAGACGCATCTCGACCTGGCCGGCCTTGTCCAGCTTCTGCACCTCGGGCTCACCGGCCATGGCCAGCGCCCGCTCCGGACGGCCGAGGCCGCGCTCGCAGTCGGCCATGACGGGCCACAGCTCGACGGAACCGGTCATGCGCTTGGCGGCGCGGAACTCGGCGAGCGCCTCGCTGTACTTCTGGGTGGCGTACGCGGCGAAGCCGGCGGCCTCGCGGACGGCGGCGACGCGGGAGGCCAGCCGCAGGGCGATGCGCGAGTACGCGTACGCCTTCTCCGGGTCCTCGTCGATGAGCCGGGCCACCATCACCAGGTTGCGGGAGACTTCCTCGGCCAGCCCCTTGGGCAGGCTCAGGAGTTCCTGGCGCACATCGGAGTCGATCTCCAGACCGGTGACGTCCTCGTCGATCGGCAGCCGCTTGACCGGGTCCCGGTCACGGTCCGCCCGGAAGTCGCGGTCACCGCCACGGTCGTCGCGACCGCGGTAGCCACCCCGGTCGTCCCGCCCGCGGAACCCTCCGCGGTCGCCGCCGCGGTCGTCGCGGCCGCCGCGGAAGCCGCCGCGCTCGTCGTCGCGACGGGGGTAGGAGGGACGTCCACCGCGGTCGTCGTCACGACGCGGGTAGGAGGGGCGCTCACCGCGGTCGTCGCGGCGGAAACCACCGGACGGACGGTCATCCCGACGCGGGTACGAGGGACGGTCGCCACCACGGTCGTCGCGGCCGCCGCGGAAGCCACTGCGGTCGTCATCCCGACGCGGGTACGAGGGACGCCCACCGCGGTCGTCGTCACGACGCGGGTAGGAGGGACGTCCACCGCGGTCGTCGTCACGGCGCGGGTAGGAGGGGCGCTCACCGCGGTCGTCGCGGCGGAAACCACCGGACGGACGGTCATCCCGACGCGGGTACGAGGGACGGTCCCCACCACGGTCATCACGACGCTGGTAGGACGGACGGTCCCCACCACGGTCGTCACGGCCGCCGCGGAAGCCACTGCGGTCGTCATCCCGACGCGGGTAGGACGGACGCCCACCGCGGTCGTCGTCACGGCGCGGGTAGGAGGGGCGGTCACCGCCACGGTCGTCGCGGCCGCCGCGGAAGCCACCGCGCTCGTCGTCCCGACGGGGGTAGGACGGACGTCCACCGCGGTCGTCGTCACGGCGGGGGTAGGAGGGGCGCTCACCGCGGTCGTCACGGCGGAAACCACCGGAGGGACGGTCATCGCGACGCGGGTACGAGGGACGGTCCCCCCCACGGTCATCACGACGCGGGTACGACGGACGGTCCCCACCACGGTCGTCGCGACCGCCGCGGGAGCCACCGCGGTCGTCGTCACGGCGCGGGAAGCTGGGACGGTCGCCGCCTCGGTCGTCACGGCGGAAGCCGCCACCGGAGGGCCGGCCACCGCGGTCGTCGCGGTCGTCACGGCGGAACGAGGGGCGGTCGCCCCCACGGTCGTCGCGGCCGCGGGAGCCACCGCGATCGTCATCGCGGCGCGGGGAGAACGGACGGTCGCCGCCACGGTCGTCACGACGCGGGTACGACGGACGGTCACCACCGCGGTCATCGCGACCGCGGAAACCGCCGCCACCGCCACCGCCGGCGGGACGCCCACCACGGTCGTCACGGCGGAAACCGCCGCCACCACCGGTCGGACGGCCACCGCGGTCGTCGCGGCGGAAACCACCACGGTCACCGCCACGGTCGTCACGGCCCCCGCGGTAGCCGCCCCTGTCACCGCCGTCGTTGCGACGAGGCTCGCGCTCCGGACGATCGTCGGGAGAGTTGGACATGGGTGTGACTCCTGTCTTCGGGGTACCGCTAGTCATTCTCGCGCAACCAACCCATGGCCGCGCTTCGGCGTAAAGCTGTCAAAAACTTTCAAAAACAAAAAAGGACCCTTGGTCCAGCGTTGAACGCTGGACCAAGGGTCCTTTGAAAGATTGTTCGGCGGTGTCCTACTCTCCCACAGGGTCCCCCCTGCAGTACCATCGGCGCTGAAAGGCTTAGCTTCCGGGTTCGGAATGTAACCGGGCGTTTCCCTAACGCT